>NZ_JASPHV020000050.1:0-1891 GCF_030229435.2 Corynebacterium sp. MSK122
AGCGTCTTGCCCAGCACGGGATTGCCGCTTCCACCGGAACTGTCGGGGATTCCTATGACAATGCTCTGGCGGAAAACGTTAATGGTTCCTACAAAAACGAGCTGATCCATACTCGCAGGTGGGATGATGGTGTCGAGGAAGAAATCGCGATGCTCAAGTGGGTGTCATGGTGGAACGAGACGAGGCTTCACCACAGCTTGGGATACCGAACCCCGGTCGAAGTGGAAACCGAATTTTGGGACCAGCACCCGCCGCAAGCAATAATAGAAATCAAGGCAAACGCCTAGGAACAAAACCCGGGGCACTTCAGGTGTGCTCCTAAAGCATATTTGAGTTATAGGGCGTGGTGGCCAGTCTAGCCAAGTGCTCCTCTTGGGGCGCTGGTTTTAAAAATTATGGGTTTGTCATCGGTCACCGGTTTTAGACTATGGGCAAGCTCTTCGGCAACTTTCTTTTACGATGAGCAAGTTTATGCAGGCTTCTTGTTTCTCTTAACCGGGTGTTGGTGCTACATCGTCTCTGAAGGCGGAGCCTGTTTGCAAAGTTTTGGTGGGGATTAGGTGAATGAATTGGCGTTGGTGTACGAGCTAGCTAGGAGTGTGGCTGCCGATGTTAGAGGATAATGGGCCAATCATGATGGTCCGTTTACTTTTTAGGGTCTTCGAGCAATTGCTACAACTCTAGGGGCTACTGTTAATATCACCCGTTTGCCGTCGGGAAAGTCCGGGATGAGCCATAAAGAGGGTGACTTTAAGCTTGATAGCCTGGGGCGTAAGTAAACCCCCAATGGCCGTTGGTTTGACCAGAGGGGGAGAAGGCAAGGTTTATTTTACTCACCGTTATTGAGACCAAATAGGCCGCCTAGGCCATTGAGGGTGTCAACAATGCCTTTGGCGGTTTCTACTCCCTTCTTGGCGTTGTCTAGTCGCATGCCGGTGATTTCGGCTTGCTCCTTCGGGTCCTTCTTGGTTGGGGCCTTTTGATCTAGGAAGAAGCCAGGGTCGACGTTGGTGGTGTCGGGGGTTGCTTCGTCTGCGAACGCGGTGGGGGTGATGGTGGTTACTGCGAGTGCAGCTGCTGCAATCCCTAGGGTGAGTTTGCGTTTCATGGTGACTCCTTGTTGGTCATTGTTCAGTTTGAACACCCTTAATATATCCTGAACGAATTGAATGTGTAAAGGTTGAATTTGATTAAGTTATTGCGAAGTGTGGAATATTTCGCCTGTGCTGTATGTGATGGTTTTCTTTGCCGGAGAAGGTCACCAAGCTCTTTTTTCATCCTTGTAGTTTCGCGCCTGGTGGCCTTTTCTTTTGTCCCGGGTGGGCTTTAAGTTCATTACCGGTCTTGTATGGTTTGATGCTTGCCACTATGCTTTCTCCTTGTTAGCCAGGACTGAAAGAATGCCTCGGGCGACAACTCCAAATCCGCTTGGGTTTGCGATTCCTAACCCCGCCCGTGGTGCTGCGTTCTACACGGTAGTCTCCAGGGGCGGGTGTGTTGTATTGGTGTCAGGTTGGTTTGAATGGCATCTTTAGCCATCCTTTCTACCGTCACACATGACGGTGGTTATTCCGCGCCCCTTCGCAGTGCGAATAAACACGGTCGTTTGTGGACCCCACTGCTGGATACTTTCTTACGGCATCAGTAGTGAGGCGTCCCAACGATTGTTGGAACTACATCATCCTCTGCATGGATAAGGGCCACCGGTTAGTACCGCGTGGCCCCCTTTTTTTACGCCTAGTTACGCGCCCTAGTCTTTGAGGCTTAAGGGTCAAAAGGGGATGCGGACACTTTGTTGGACAGTTTCAGTTTCATGCTAGTTGAAGCATGCGGTGCTCTTCGATGCTTACGCCGCCTAGGCTGACTTTGATCCGGCTGGTGTTGTAAAAGT
>NZ_JASPHV020000051.1:0-1828 GCF_030229435.2 Corynebacterium sp. MSK122
GCTATTCGTCGGCAGCGTCAGATGTGTATAAGAGACAGACTGCCGGCGCCACTACCGCCGGCGCTTCCGCAACCAGCGGTTTCAGCGTCACCTCTGCTGCCGGTGCTGCTGGTGCTTCCGGTGCTGTGACCTCGAACCTGCTGGCCGCAGCCGGCGTCGCCGTGCTCGTTGGTGGCGGTGCCACCGTGGCCACCAACCTGCTGAGCGAGGACGAAGCCCTTTCGGACACCAACGCACCTTCCACCGCTCCTGCTCCGGAAGGCAACCATTCTTCCCACTTCGACGGCAATGGTCCCAAGCGCCCCGCGCACCCCGCCACGCCGCGCATCCACGATGCCGGCCCCACTAGCGGTACCTCGGCTCAGCCCCCGCTTGCCGACGCCCCCTCTTCTCCAGCACCGCACCACCACACCTCCCCTTCGCAGACCACGAAAAAGCCCAGCGCGACGCACTCTCCTCACGCTGACCATACCCAGACCCACGCCCCTGCCTCCGACAACCGACGTGGCCACCACAGCGAACCCCGCGGCGGCCACCGCGGCGAGGATTCCCAGGCAATTTCCCGCGCCGCCTCCGCTGCGGCTGCTGCCGCCATGGCCGCAGCCAATGACGTCGCCTCGGCCCCGGCACCGTCTCAGACCACGCCTGCCTCGACGCCATCCTCCAACTCGGAACCCGCACCCCAGGTAGCGGCGGCCAAGAAGCCGACCGCAACCTCCTCGTCCTCCCAGTCTGCAGAGCCTTCTCAGACCACGGAGTCCACGAAGAACACGACATCTGCGGAGCCGTCCTCTGCGGCATCCTCGCCTGCCGAGCCGTCCGATCTGCCGACCTCAAGCACGTCTACCTCGGAAAAGACAACTTCCGAGAAAACGACGGCTGAAACCACCACCGCAGCCTCGACGGAAAAGCAGACCACAGAGCCTTCCAGCTCCGCCACCAGTTCTGCCACGAGCGAGCCAACGTCTGAGCCGACCCAGGCTGCAGACCCGTCTACGCCTACCTCTGCGTCCTCTACGTCCACTTCGGCACAGCCCGAGCCCGAATCTTCAAAGCCTGCGTCCTCGGAACCAAAGCCCTCGGAGTCGACCGCGCCTACGACGACGTCTCCGTTGCTGACCTCGGAGTCCGAGCCTGAGCCGGCGCCGGAAACCACGATCCCAGGTTCCGAACTCGAGCCAACGCCAGAACCGGAGACTACTGCTCCTACGACGACGATCCCTGGCTCAGAAATCGACCCCACCCCCGAACCAGAGATCACCGTAGAGCTCGAACCGGCACCGCCTAGGACACACCGCAGCGCACCGGATGGACCGGAGGTGCCGCTGGTACCGTCCGAGCCGGAAGAACCGGAAGGACCGGAGAAACCGGCAGAGCCAGCAGAGCCCGCAGAGCCGGAGGAACCCGGGCGACCTGAGGAGCCCGAGGAACCAACGACTCCGCCGAAGGTCGCCGTCATCGTCGTGGAAAATTAAGCGGCGCGCCCTGTCCCCCTGCACGAAATGCGGGATACTACACTGAGTTTAATGAACAACACACCTGGCCCCTCCCCGCAGCACACGCCGGCGTCGGCCCCAGCCCCGTCGCCCGCGACGGTGGCTTCGCGCCACGCGGCCAGGTCCACAACGCCCAAACCGGGCGCAGAACAGCGACGCACTCGGCTGCGCCGCGCGGTGCGACCGTCCGGCGAACCGGATGCCGCAAAGCCCAAGCCAAAACCGAAGCCGAAGCCGCACCCACCTGCCCGTCACGAGCGGCCTGCCACGCCGGAAGCGGCTAACAAGAAGCCGCAGCAGCCGCAGCAGCCCTGTCTCTTATACACATCTCC
>NZ_JASPHV020000052.1:0-1714 GCF_030229435.2 Corynebacterium sp. MSK122
CGTGCTGTCAAGGGGTGAATGCGCCACTTCGACCGGGAGGTAGTTGTGACGCGTTGGACTCCGAAGGATGTTAAGGATGCTGCTGTTGAGCGCGTGGTGGCAGGCGAGGCAGTTAGCCTGGTCGCGCGTGATGTGGGTGTAGGCCCCGAATCGGTTTACGGTTGGTTGAGGGTAAGAGGTGTCGAACCTCCAGGCAGGCGTGCGAGTCGTTTGCGTGATCCGTTTGTCCGTGAGGCTGTTGGGTTGGTGCGTGCAGGTATGTCGATCAGTCAAGCAGCACAGACTGTTGGAATATCGACTGGCTTGCTTCACAGCAGGTTAAAGAAAGCTGGTGTAATCGAAGTGCGGCCTAGACGCGCCCACTTGTCACCTGATGAACGTGCCCAGGCCGTGGAGCGAGTGCTTGCTGGTGAGAGCTGTCAGACAGTGGCTGATGCTATCGGTGTGCATCCTTCTACCGTGTATGGGTGGATAAGGAAGCAGCGGTATGCGAAGTTACGCCGGCAGCGACATCGTCGAACGCCTGATGAGGCGGTGGTGTCTTTGCCAGATACAGGCAAGAAGCTGGGTAAAGATTCTGTTATGCCAGCACCGATGAAAACTCAAGCCGTTGATGGATTTCCTAGCGGCGTATTCGACAAACACGCCTTAGTAGGGCGTGGTCGCAGGCTTACTGTTGAAGACCGTGTTGCTATTGAAGCGGGATGTCGTGTCGGTGATTCGGCACGAGCCATCGCGCAGAAAATAAATAGGCACCACAGTGTCGTCGCTCGTGAAATCACCCGTAATGGTTGGAAGATCGTCGATGAGGACGGCACAGAGCAGCTGCGGTATAACGCCCACAACGCTGCTGTTTCTACTGCTGGTCGGATGGTGCGGCCAAAACTACGCAAGCTCGATGAAAGCCCAACGCTTCGGGGTGTAGTAGTCGATTGCCTTGCCCGCAGGTGGTCACCTGGGCGCATTAGTGCATGGCTTGAGCATGCTTTCAGCGATGATGAAAGCATGCGTATTTCCCACGAAGCGATCTACAGTGCCTTATACATTCAAGGCAAAGGCAGCCTGCGAGCCGAGCTTGAAGAAGTCATGAAGACTAAAGACGTACTTATCCGCGGCGGCTCAACACGCAAGCGTCGTGCCCGAAACGCTGGCGTGTTAACCGGTCGCCCTTGGATCAAAGGTGCTGAGATCACCCACCGCAGCCCGGAAGCTGATGACAGGGCTATTCCCGGGCACTGGGAGGGCGACCTTGTTATTGGTAAAGGTGGCAAAAGCGCGCTGATTACCCTAGTAGAGCGCACCAGCCGTTACACCCTGCTTGGACACCTTCCCGATGAGCACAGTTCACACACCGTGGTCGCAACCCTGCAGGACATGGTCAAAGACCTCAACACCGAGCAGCTAAAGACCATCACATGGGACCAAGGCGCAGAAATGGCTGTCACAGCACAAGTCCAGATTAAAGACGGCTGCCAGGTGTTTTTCTGTGAACCGCACTCACCGTGGCAGAGACCAACCAACGAGAACACCAACGGCGAGATCAGGCGCAGGTTCTACAAAAAGGGCACCGACTTTGCCACCGTCACACCCGAACATGTCGCGTGGGTGCAAAATGAGCTCAACGAAACACCCCGACAAATCCTCGGCGGCGCAACCCCACGTGAAATACTTAACGAACTATTCAAGCGTGGCGCATCCACCGCTTGATTCCGCC
>NZ_JASPHV020000053.1:0-1534 GCF_030229435.2 Corynebacterium sp. MSK122
TGACGCTGATAATGGGAATACAGGATCGGAACCACGTGGAATGACCCACTTCTTGACTGGCCATGATCTCCTCATGTGCCTTCAGCGTGATCTGTCTTCCATGTTAGTTCCGACCCTGTACCGCAATCTGGTGAATCCGCCCATGACCTTATAGGAGCGTGACGTCTCCACCGTGACCACCCCGGCAGGTGTCTAGTGTAGTCGTCCCATCAGCGTCTTGTCTGCCCGGAAACCCCGGATCGCGGGTCACCCGCACGTTTGCTCACAGACAGGACCTGATCCCCAATGTCTACCACTTTCGACTGCCCCACCGGCCCCGTTGCCGGAATCGACACCCACACCGATACCCACACTGTTGCCGTTATTTCGGACACCGGCCGGCACATCGCCACCGACACCTTCCCCGCCACCAACCCTGGCTACGTGGCGATTTCAGAGTTCATGGCAACCTACGGTGTCACCACCGTCGGTGTGGAAGGAACCAGCTCCTATGGAGCAGGCCTGACACGCCACCTTCGCACCCAGAAATACTCAGTCGTAGAAGTCTTACGCCCTACCCGGGCCGTTCGACGCCGGGACGGCAAATCAGACCCCGTTGATGCTGTCGCTGCCGCCCGCCAGGTGCTCACCGGGGAAGCCTTAAGCATCCCGAAAGACACTTCCGGGCCAGTGGAATCCCTCCGTGGGTTGCAGATCACCCGCCGTCAGCTCGTGATGACAGCAGCGAAACTGATGACAACGATCAAATCGTTGCTGGTCACAGCACCCGATGAGATTCGACGCCGCTATAGTGCGATGTCCACATTGGTCATGGTGGAGGCCTTGTCCCGGTGCCGACCATCAGCTGACCTGGCCGACCCCAGAAATGGGGTGCTCCTCGCGTTGAAGACATTAGCCACCACCTATCGTGATTTACAGAAACAGGGTACGCAGCTGGAAAAACACATCAGTATCCTGGTTGAGATGATCAATCCGCATGTGACCTCGATATTTGGGTGTGGTTCCGTGGTGGCTGCTGATCTGATTGTCAGTGTGGGGGATAATCCAGGCCGGATTCACTCCGAGGCAGCATTAGCTCATCTGTGCGGGGCCGCACCGATTCCGGCTAGTTCTGGACGGACTCATCGGCACCGTCTCAACCGGGGTGGTGATCGTCGGGCGAATTCTGCGTTGCATCGGATCGCGTTGGTGCGGATGCATCATGACCAACGCACCAGGGACTACGTAGCCAAACGCACCAAGGAAGGATTGTCGAAAAAGGAGATCTTACGGTGTCTGAAACGCGCCATTGTCAGGGAGGTCTACCGGGTGTTGTGCTTGGGTCAGGCCGTTCTTCCAACGGGCCAGGTAGAGGTTGATGAACTCAAAGCTCGACGGATCGAGAGGCAGTTATCGCAAGCCCAGGTTGCTGAAAAACTCGGGTGTGCCCCGGCGAGAATCAGTGATATCGAAACCGGCAAGCGCCCTTTGCCGGAGTTGAGGTTGGCTTATGAAGAACTTCTCAAATCAGCTTGACACAACATAGGAGCATCAC
>NZ_JASPHV020000054.1:0-1460 GCF_030229435.2 Corynebacterium sp. MSK122
GCAAGACTCCAGGCGGACCATTTCGATGATCTGATGGACCGCCTTCTCCTTGAACTCGACGGAATACTTTCTAGGCATAGTTCAATCCTTCCTTAGCTGAGGTAGGAACTAAACCCAGGACGCTTCATGGAGCGAGCGGTGCTGGCATTGGAGGGCAAAGCATGAAGCTACTGTGGTACCTAGGCGATTGGTGGAGCTGGTCCTTTTTCTTTGTTGCTTTGCTGGTCATGCCCGTCATGGCGCAGGGAGCGTGGAACGTGCTCCCGGTGATCTTTTCCTTGTCGCTAATACTTACCCTGGCACCAGACTTTAAGAAGTACCAGCTGGTGGGTCTGGGTTCGAAAATCTGGAATGAGCATCGCCGCAGTCTTATTGTCCTGTGCGCATTAGCGGCAGCTATCGGCGCCCTCACCGTGCAGTTGTGGTGGGCATTGCCGATCTATGCCGTCGCAGCGGCGTGGTCTATGTACCGCAGGCCTGCTCCTACGCGGACCGGCTACACCACCAGCGGTACCCAACCCTCAAGCGGCTTCGGATGGTTCCCCCGCACCTTGACCGGGCAAACGATCTATCGACCGCAGGCCAAAGCTTGGTGTGGAGCGTGCCTGGTACAGATGATTGGCTTGGTTCTCTCCCAGTATGTGGACGCGGCTTCAGTGCTCGAATTCCTCGGCATCTTCATCTGGGTACTGACTGTTGTGCTGCTCGCCGCGGTCTTAGGCAGCTTAAGAAAATCCCTCCGCGAATACACGGTTATGGGAGGAAGTCGTAGGGATTGGTCCCGGCATACTGCAGCGCTCGGCCTGATACCTGTCCTCGCAGCTATCAGTTTCAGCGCCGGACTGACGAATGACAGTGAACTCGTTACGGCCATCGCATTGCTCGGTGCGACCTGCGCCCCGGTTTTGGTCACTCTGGAATTTCTGGAAAAGAAGAACTGCTACCTATTTATCCTCTATGCGAGCCTCATAGCCGGGATAGTCGTCGTATACGTCCAAACCCCCATCTCCACAATTGCCAAGTTCTTCTTGGCGGTGGTCTTCTATGCAGTATGGGCATTGACCCTCCCCAGCTACATGCGCCGAGCGAATGTCCACGGCGGCGGAATGAGTGGCTGGCTGGGCGTATCTTAAAGCTCTCAAAATGGTAGGTGAACTGGGGATTTGTGTTTGTTTGAGTCGCTGTGTAACTTAATACCAGTCAGCGCGACCGACAGCGCCCCACAGGAACGGCAAAGTTCCTGGCTGAAGCGGCGATAGGAAAACAGGCCCTGACAAAATAAATTTTTTGCTCACGACGAGCTACATGCGAAAGTGTGTGGTTGTTGTGTGGTGATGATGTTTGAGAACTCAATAGTGTGCCAATGTACTTTTTATTTTTTGTGTGCATGGTTGTGTGTTGATTGGTTTGTCTGCCAGCAGGCCTAGGTGGTTTGTTGGTTGGTGTGTGCCGGTTGGGTA
>NZ_JASPHV020000055.1:0-1447 GCF_030229435.2 Corynebacterium sp. MSK122
GGGGATGCGGACACTTTGTTGGACAGTTTCAGTTTCATGCTAGTTGAAGCATGCGGTGCTCTTCGATGCTTACGCCGCCTAGGCTGACTTTGATCCGGCTGGTGTTGTAAAAGTTGATGTATTCGCTGATCGCTGTTTCAAGTTCTTGAGTGGTCTGCCATTTTTTGCCGTAGTACATTTCATTTTTCAATCGGCCGAAAAATCCCTCACAGGCTGCGTTATCAGGGCTGCATCCTTTCTTAGACATCGATCGCACAATGCCATGCCGAACGGTAAGTCCGTGCCAACTTCGTCCTCTGTAGTGGGCGCCGCGATCGGAATGAATTATCAAACTGCCATCTGCGGATGGGTGTTCCGACTCGATGGCTTGCTCTAAGGTGGATTCGGCCAATTCCATCGTCGGGTGGGTACTTGTTTTAGCAGCGACTACTTTGCCGTCGTAGCAATCAATTATCGCCGACAAGTAGACTCGGCCCTCTCTAGCTGCAAAGACACTGATGTCTGTAAGCCATAGTTTGTTCGGTCGATCTGCATGGAAATTACGGTTGACTAGGTTGGCTGGGGCATCATCGATTTCACCTTGATAGCTGGAATACTTCCACGCGCGTTTCGCATACCGCGGAGAAATCCCCTCTTCTTGCATCAGGCGCCGAACAACTTTTTCACTGACGACTATCCCCCGGTGACGCAACTCCCACCATAGTCGCCGATACCCATACGTGTGGCGGGCGCTTGCCTGTATCTCGTGTAGCAATTCACGCAGGTGAGCATGCCTATCGGGCCTCTCGCGACGACTGAGCTGGTAGTAATAACTTGATGCTGCAAGCCCGACCGCTTCTAACAACATCGGTAGCGGGAATGTATCGCGTAACGCGCCAACCACATCGGTCTTATCGCTATTGCTTAGATGACCGGGGATGACGCTGTCGTCTTTTTTTACTAAGTCCAACTCCTTTTCCAACACAGCCTTTTCAACCATCACCTGGGATAACTGCTTCTTTAGTTCATCAGGATCATCCGGCAATGATTTTTCAAAAGCAGCCTTCGTCGGTATCCGAAGGTGCTCCTCACGTTCCTTCTTGCTCATCAGGCCTATCGGTCCTTCTTCTCGGTGTCGCTGTGCCCAAGAATAGACACTCATCTCCGAGACCAATCCGCATTCCTGGGCGATATCGGCAGGACGCCACCCGTTGCTAAACAACTCAACAGCCCTCAGCTTTGTCTGCCATGAGTAGCGCGAAAGGGTGCGAGCCTGCTTACGGGGCCGGCCTGGCTTGTTTGGTTGACGCAGCCATTTGTAAAGCGTCCACGCCCCAGGATAGCCAAGCTCACGAATAGTCTTGGTAACTGATTGCGTGCGTTTATAAACCTGGATGGCTCGACGTCGCTCTTCTTTGGTATACGAACGATTCATGATGGAATTCTCCAAAATTCCGTCCGCATCCCC
>NZ_JASPHV020000056.1:0-1303 GCF_030229435.2 Corynebacterium sp. MSK122
GGGCCTGACCCCCGGAAAGTAGACACGTCGGGGGTTAGCTATGCTGCTTGGGTCAGTGTAGCTGAATTCTCGGCTTCAAAGACGTCAGGAGCTGAAAGATTGCACCAGGAGTGCCGTCGGCGTGTGTTGTAGCGCATGCACCACCGGAAGACTTCCTGGCGGCAGGAGATCGGATTGTCAAAGACTTTCCTGTCACGCAAGATTTCCCGCTTGAGCGTGGCGTTAAACGATTCTGCTAGGGCGTTATCAGCACTCGTTCCTACCGCTCCCATAGACTGGCGCACACCCAACGACGAGCAATAGTTCCTAAAGGCTTGTGAGGTGTACACACTGCCATGATCAGAATGGAAAATTGCCCCTTTAAGGCTTCCACGAACCTTTCTGGCATGAGACAAAGCTTCGATAACCAGCGATACCCGCATGTGATCCGCTAGTGCATGACCGACAAGTTTGCGAGAGTAGACGTCGATGACCGTGGCCAGGTACATGTTTTTGCCACCCTTACACGGCAGGTACGTAATGTCGCCAACATAGACGTGGTTTGGCCTGTCAGCGGTGAATCTGCGGCCTACTAAATCTGGCATGACTCGGCGACCAGGCTTACGCCTAGTAGTGACACATCGGCGGCGCTTGGTAAAGCCTTTAAGCCCCATGGATTTCATGATGCGTGCGACCTTCTTGTGATTGATCGGGCCGAAATCCGTATCACTGTTGAGGCTCGCAGCGATGCGTTTAGCACCATAAAGCCCGTGCTCATCATCGAAGATGGTCTTGATTCGTGCACCAATAAGAGCATCAGAACACATCTTTAACCTGCGTTTTTCGCGGGTTTGCACCCACTTATAAAACGAGGAGCGATTGAGCTTTAACACGTGGCACATCCGCTTAACCGAGTACTCGGTTCGGTGGTCATAGACAAACTGGAAGCGGATTACCAGCGTGTCTCTTCGGCAAAATATTTCGCGGCCTTACGCAGGATGTCGCGTTCTTCGCGCAGCTTCGAGACTTCTCTTTCTAGCTGGCGGATCCGCTCAGAATCAGTCGTCGCCTGAGCTTTATCACGCATGTTTTTCGAGTGGGCACGTTTGCCGGTGCCGTACTGCTTAAGCCAGGAATAAAGTGAGGAACGATTGACTCCAAGCTCTGCTGAAGCCGCGTGGAGTGAAAGGTCCTCATTGTTTTCGTAGAGGGCTACAGCATCACGTTTGAACTGTTCGGAGTACCTAGGCATGGTGGTAGATTACCTTTCTTCCCAACCCAACCGGGCTGGATATCAGGTGTCCACCAAACAGGGGTCAGGCCC
>NZ_JASPHV020000057.1:0-1235 GCF_030229435.2 Corynebacterium sp. MSK122
GGTTGCGTCCCCTAACGTGGTGTATCTGTAGCCCGCGGTAAGTCTTGTGCCGGTGTGCATGAAGGCGACCATCGCGGGTACCTTTCGAATCAACTCTTACCTATCCTCGAAAGGAAGTACCCTGCGATGGCCGCTGACCCTCATCATATCGATCCGACTGCGTATCTCGAAGAGCTACTGACTCAAGCGTCCCCAGATTTGATGCGCCAAATGCTCACTGACTTCATCAACCAGATTCTTTCCGCCCAAGCAGACACCGTCTGCGGGGCTGATTACGCCACCGTGTCAGCCGAGCGCACCAACACACGTAATGGCTACCGTCATCGCCAACTTGATACCCGAGTCGGCAGCATTGATGTGGCAATCCCGAAGCTACGCACCGGCGCATTTTTCCCTGACTGGCTGCTAGAGCGCCGCAGCCGCACCGAGCGTGCCCTGACCACAGTCATCGCCACCTGTTACCTGAAAGGAGTCTCCACTCGCAGGATGAACGACCTGGTGGCCACCCTTGGGATCAACAACTTGTCGAAGTCTCAGGTCAGCCAGATGGCCAAAGAACTCGATGACATGGTCGATGACTTCCGCACCCGCCGGCTTGACCAAGGCCCCTACCACTTTGTCTCCTGCGACGCGCTGACAATGAAGGTGCGGGAAGGAGGACGTGTCGTAAAGACCAGCGTGTTGCTGGCCACAGGTGTCAACGCTGACGGCTACCGAGAGCTTTTGGGCATGCAGGTTGCCACCGCGGAATCTACCGCGTCGTGGACCGGGTTCTTTCGGGACCTCATCGCCCGTGGCCTGACCGGGGTATTCCTCGTTACTAGTGATGCCCATCTTGGTATTCAAGCAGCCGTGGGTGACTGCCTGCCGCAGGCTAGTTGGCAGCGGTGTCGAACGCACTTCGCGAAGAACCTCTCGGCCCAGGTTCCCAAAACCCAATGGCCGACTCTGTCAGCGATGTTTCACACAATCTTTCAGCAACCCGATGCCGCTAGTGTGTGGGCCCAAGCTCGTGAGGTTATTGAATTCTGCCAGCAGAAATTTCCTCACGTTGCCACCTACCTCGAGGAGTGTCTCGACGAGCTGTTGGCGTTTACCGCTGCGCCGAGAGCGGTGTGGACCAAAATCTGGTCGAATAACCCCACTGAACGGCTCAATAGGGAGATCCGCCGGCGTACCGATGTCGTAGGAATCTTCCCAAACCGAGACGCTGTTGTGCGCCTTGTTGGGGCGGT
>NZ_JASPHV020000058.1:0-1147 GCF_030229435.2 Corynebacterium sp. MSK122
TGGATTTGATCCGCTCGGGCGCAAGGACTCCTGCTGGCGGGTTGAGGTAGACAAACAGCATCTCGGACCGCCAAAGATGGTTGAGGCTGTTGTAGGCCTTGCGCACGTTGTGGTGGGTCCACACGCGAGTCCATGCACCTGTTTTGGGGTCTTTGACCGTGGTTTTCTCATCCATCCAGGCTTGGTAGATCGTAGAGAATTCGTGCAGTTGCGTGCCCCATTTTGCCGCTTCATCCAAGGTGGTGATCCGAGTCAGTTTCAGCGCAAGTCGGTAGATGGTGCGCCCGGCATCTGTGCGCGGGCGTGAGGTGGTGTAGCGCCGCACGACGCGTTGGGCGTGGACGAGGCAGCGTTGAATTTTCGTAGTCGGCCAGCACTTTCTAATCGCGCTAAATGCTCCTTGGCCGCCGTCGATGACAGCAATCAGTGGTGCTTCGATGCGTTCGAGCAGTCGCTGGTAGTCGCGGGTGGTTTCGTGTTTGCACCAGTGCCAGGCAATGACGTGATCGATGGTGGCAGCGACGATCAAACAGCCGCCGGCGGTGTAGGTGCCGTCTAAAAACACCTGGTCGTAAACTCGTCCACAATGTGCATTGGTGGGGTCGGGCACATCAATGAGCCAGAACGGTTCAAACCGGCGTTGCAGCGTACGGGGCGAACATCCCACGCGGTGGGCAACAACATCGAGACTGGCACCGGTGGTGAGATGATCAATGAAAGCGGTAAACACCGCTGCATTGGTGATGTCGCCGCGGTGCTTCACGCTGGATGCGCCGCATTGTTTGCATCGCCATCTGGTGTTGCCTTTGCTGGTGGTGCCGTTGCGTTTCATTTCACCGCCGCAGTAGCAGCGTGGTTGGTTCTTTGGCATTGCGCCACCACACCACGGCGTACATAGCACACAGCGCTAGCCTCTTCGTGGATTTTCCGTCTGGGAGCCAGATATATGCCCCAGGAGCATATATTTTCCTGAAACCTAGAGGTTACGCCCGGGAAATCGGCAATTCCGGACACACTTTTGGGGATGCGGACACTTTGTTGGACAGTTTCAGTTTCATGCTAGTTGAAGCATGCGGTGCTCTTCGATGCTTACGCCGCCTAGGCTGACTTTGATCCGGCTGGTGTTGTAAAAGTTGATGTATTCGCT
>NZ_JASPHV020000059.1:0-1125 GCF_030229435.2 Corynebacterium sp. MSK122
TCATCCCACCTGCGAGTATGGATCAGCTCGTTTTTGTAGGAACCATTAACGTTTTCCGCCAGAGCATTGTCATAGGAATCCCCGACAGTTCCGGTGGAAGCGGCAATCCCGTGCTGGGCAAGACGCTCGTTGTAGACAACGCTGACATACTGCGAGCCGTGATCCGAATGATGAATGAGACCTGTTGTTTCCTCAGCAGACGCGATCGCCTGGTTGAGAGCTTGCAGCGGCAACGCTTCGGTGCGCATGGAATCTGATAACGCCCACCCAACGATCCGTCGGGAGTAAACATCGGTGACAAACGCGGCATACACAAAGCCTTTCTTCGTGCGCACGTAGGTAATATCAGCCACCCACAGCTTGTTCGGGCCTTCGGCTTTGAATTCTCGCTCCACCAAGTCCGGGCGTAAATCCGGCCTTTGAGGTGTGCGAGTGGTCATAGGCGAGCGGCCTTTGCCTTTGCCTGATACACCGGCTAGACGCATCAGCCGCGCGGTTTGTTCACGACCGATATCGATTCCGTCACGATGAAGAGCATGCCACATTTTCCGCACACCGTAGATGCCGTAATTATCCCGATGGATAGCACTAATGCGTTCAACCAGCACAGCATCACGAAGGCGGCGAGCACTTACCCCACGGGCCTTGGACTGACGATACCCACGCGAGGTGATGAACCCACCAGCGCGGTTTTTCTTCAACGTCTTACAGATGAACTCGACAGAGAAACGATTCCGGTATTCATCGATGAACCGGATCATTTCCGACGTTTTGGGTCGAGTTCCGACGCGAAAAAAGCTGAGGCAGCCTTTAAAAGTTCATTGGTGTCGCGTAGCTCTTGATTTTCACGGCGAAGCCTCGCGTTTTCGGCGGCCAGATCTTCAGGCACGGGTTCTGGGATGTTTCCCGCACGGCGGGCCTGTTGGGTCCATTGACGGGCTGTGTGCCATGACACCCCCAGCTTTGGGGCTACTGCCTGGCACGCGGCTTGCATCGACATATTTTCCGCCAAGATGCGGTCCTCTACAAGACGGACCACACGATCCTTCGCATCCTGGTCAAATTTTCTTGGCATATTCCAGATTTTCCCATCTACTCAAACGGAACAAAACCTGGGACACTTCA
>NZ_JASPHV020000005.1:0-119735 GCF_030229435.2 Corynebacterium sp. MSK122
CAGTGGTACAACACCGAACGCATCCAACAACGACTCAAGGGTCTGACCCCGATGCAATATCGAAATCAGACCCTTGAAGCCCTAACCGCCTAGAATTAAACCAGTCCAACTTTCAGGGGCCAGTTCATCGTTCAGGAAGGCGGGGCCATTTATTTCCCGCGTTAACGCAAATTGAACTGCACGTTAGAAGGTGAAGTCCTCATCCAGAGGAACGGAAGCGCCGGTGAATTCACCGAAGCCGTCATCGCCGTAGATGGAATCGCCGTACGTCGGAATCGAGTATGCGGCGTTGCGCGCAGCTTCGGTCGGCTTGACGGAGATGTTGCGGTAGCGGGAGATACCGGTACCGGCCGGGATGAGCTTACCGATGATGACGTTCTCCTTAAGGCCGATGAGCTTATCGGAGCGCTTGTTAATAGCGGCGTCGGTAAGCACGCGAGTGGTCTCCTGGAACGATGCAGCAGACAGCCAGGACTCGGTAGCCAAGGAGGCCTTGGTAATACCCATGATCTCCGAGCGCAGCTGAGCCGGCTCGCCGCCTTCTGCGACCTGGGCAGCATTGAGCTGCTTAGCCTCAGAGAGGTCGATGAGGTTACCCGGCAGCAAGTCCGTGGTACCAGCATCGATGACGGTGCCGCGGCGCAGCATCTGGCGGATGATGATCTCGATGTGCTTATCGTGGATAGCCACGCCCTGGGTACGGTACACAGCCTGCACCTCATTGATGAGGTGCTGCTCCACGCCACGGCGGCCGAGAACCTCGAGAACGTCGTGCGGGTCAGCCGCACCACGCATCAGGCGGTCACCAGTCTCAACGTGGTCGCCGTCCTTGAGGGAACGCTCGATCATGGCATCCGGGTTGGACTCCATTGGACGACGAACCTGAGCCAAGCCCTGACGCTTGGAGAGCTTCTCATAGACCACGTCATCAGAGCCGTCATCCGGGGTGATGGTCAGGGTCCAGAAGTTGCCCTCATCGGACAGGGACACGGTGCCGTCAACGGAGGCGATAGGAGCGCGGTTCTTCGGGTTACGGGCCTCGAAGAGTTCCTGAACACGCGGCAGACCGCCGGTAATATCGCCACCGACACCACCCTGGTGGAAGGTACGCATAGTCAGCTGGGTACCCGGCTCACCAATGGACTGTGCAGCCACAATGCCGACAGCCTCGCCGATATCGACGAGCTGGCCGGAAGCCATGGACTTGCCGTAGCACTTGGCACACACGCCGGCCGGGGTCTGGCAGGTCAGCACGGAGCGGACCTTGACCTCGGTGACCTTAGCGTCAAGCAGCTTCTGGGTGAGCTCCTCGGTGAGGTCGGAGCCGGCCTCGGCCACAACCTCGCCGTCTTCGCCCTTGACATCCGTCGCAAGAACGCGGCCGGATGCAGAGGTCTCCCACAACTCGGAGAGAACAACCTTGTCACCGGAAACCTCGCCGATTGGGACGCGCACGCCCTGGCGGGTGCCACAGTCTTCTTCGCGGACGATGACGTCCTGGGCCACGTCCACCAGACGACGGGTGAGGTAGCCAGAGTCAGCGGTACGCAGCGCGGTATCGGCCAGGCCCTTACGGGAGCCGTGGGAGTTGTTGAAGTACTCCAGAACGGACAGGCCTTCGCGGAAGGAGGTCTTAATCGGACGGGTGATGTAATCACCGTGCGAGTTCACAACCATGCCCTTCATACCGGCCAGCGTCCAGATCTGACGCATGTTACCGGCAGCACCAGACTTCACAATCATCGGAATCGGGTTGTGATCCGGGTACATGTTCTCGACGGCCTCACCGACGGTATCGGTAGCGTCCTTCCACAGCTCAACCAGGCGATCGTAGCGCTCGCGCTCGGTCAGAGCGCCCTGCTCCCAGTACTTGCGCTCGATGCGCTCTGCTTCCTTCTCATAAGACTCGAGGATCTCGGTCTTATTCGGCAGAACCAGAACGTCAGACATGGTGATGGTCACGCCGGAACGGGTTGCCCAGTAGAAGCCGGCATCCTTCATGTTGTCCAGCACCTGAGCCACGGTGATCATCGGGTACTTATTGGCCAAGTCATTGACCACGTCACCGATGAGAACCTTATTGCCGGAGCCGCCGCCCTTACGGACCATGATGCCCTCGAGGTACGGGTAGTTCCATGGCAGCAGCTCGTTGAACATGACGCGGCCAATGGTGGTGTAGCCCATCCATGCCTGGCCCTTGGACCAGCCATCTGGGAACTGCTCTTCCTCGATCTCCTTCGGCGGGCGAAGGTGATCGATGCGGACCTTGATCGGAGCCTGCAGGCCAACGGTGCCGCGGTCATAGGCCATGAGGGCCTCAGCGTAGGAGGAGAAGACGCCGGTAGCCGGCTTGTCCTTCTCTGCCTCGCGGAAGCGACCATTGCCGCCGATCTCATCCTCGGACTTGTCCATGGTCAGGTAGTACAGGCCGGTAACCATGTCCAGACGTGGCATGGCCAGCGGCTTACCGGATGCCGGGGACAGAATGTTGTTGGACGCCAGCATCAGGACGCGGGCCTCAGCCTGCGCCTCAGCGGACAGCGGCAGGTGGACTGCCATCTGGTCACCGTCGAAGTCGGCGTTGAACGCCTCACAAGCCAGCGGGTGCAGCTGAATAGCCTTACCCTCAACCAGCTTCGGCTCGAAGGCCTGAATACCCAGGCGGTGCAGCGTAGGAGCACGGTTGAGCATCACTGGGTGCTCAGAAATGGCCTGCTCCAGAACGTCCCACACCTCTGGGCGCTGGCGCTCAACCATGCGCTTGGCGGACTTGATGTTCTGGGCGTAGTCATTTTCTACCAAGCGCTTCATAACGAACGGCTTGAATAGCTCGAGTGCCATGAGCTTCGGCAGACCACACTCGTGCAGCTTCAGCTGCGGACCAACGATAATAACGGAACGGCCAGAGTAGTCCACGCGCTTACCCAGCAGGTTCTGGCGGAAGCGGCCCTGCTTGCCCTTGAGCAAGTCAGACAGGGACTTCAGCGGACGGTTGCCCGGGCCGGTAACCGGACGGCCGCGGCGGCCGTTATCGAAGAGCGCGTCCACAGACTCCTGCAGCATGCGCTTCTCGTTATTCACGATGATCTCTGGCGCACCCAGATCGATCATGCGCTTCAAACGGTTATTGCGGTTGATAACGCGGCGGTAGAGGTCGTTCAGGTCGGAGGTAGCAAAGCGGCCACCGTCCAGCTGCACCATCGGGCGCAGCTCTGGCGGAATAACCGGGATGGCATCCAGCACCATGCCGGCCGGATCGTTGCCGGAGCGCAGGAAGGCAGCAACGACCTTCAGGCGCTTGAGGGCACGCATCTTCTTCTGGCCCTTGCCGTTGTTGATGATCTCGCGCAGTTCCTCGGCCTCAGCCTCGAGGTCGAAGTTGCGGACCAGGGTCTGGATGGCTTCTGCACCCATGCCGCCGGTGAAGTAATCCTCGTAGCGGTCAACCAGCTCTTCGTAGATGGTCTCATCAATGATCATCTGCTTCGGAGCCAGCTTGATGAAGGTGTTCCAGATTTCATCCAGGCGGGCGATCTCGCGCTCGCCGCGCTCGCGGATGTGCTGCATCTCCCTATCGGCAGCGTTTTGTACCTTCTTGCGGGCATCTGCCTTGGCACCGGCTGCTTCCAGCTCAGCCAGGTCAGACTCCAGCTTGGAGGCGCGCTCGGCGATCTCGGACTCGGTATCGTCCTCAACGTCCTTCTTCTCCAGAAGCATTTCTGCTTCCAGGGTGGACTGATCGTTGTGGCGAGCCTCTTCATCCACGGAGGTGATGATATTGGCTGCGAAGTAAATGATGCGCTCGAGATCCTTCGGAGCCAGGTCCAGCAGGTAGCCCAGGCGGGAAGGAACGCCCTTGAAGTACCAGATGTGGGTCACCGGCGCGGCCAGCTCAATGTGGCCCATGCGCTCACGGCGGACCTTGGACTTGGTCACCTCAACGCCACAGCGCTCACAGATGATGCCCTTGTAGCGGACGCGCTTGTACTTACCACAAGCGCACTCCCAGTCACGGGTGGGGCCGAAGATGCGCTCACAGAAGAGGCCGTCCTTCTCCGGCTTCAGGGTGCGGTAGTTAATGGTCTCAGGCTTTTTGACCTCGCCCTTGGACCAGCGACGAATATCGTCTGCGGTGGCCAGACCGATGCGGAGCTCGTCGAAGAGATTTACGTCAAACACGTAATGTCTCCCTTTCATCCTCGTTGTCGAGGAATTGATGGCTTTGTATGAATGGAACGTTTATGCCCTGCCGCGGGGACTTACCCCGCGGTGGACCAAGAAACTAATTAGGCGATGTCTGCGGAGGAACCCTCATCGCGGGACAGGTTAATGCCAAGCGATGGGCTATCCATGTCATCGTCATCAGAGCCAGACAGCTCCATCGGCGTGCCGTCGGTGGAGAGAACTTCCACATTCAGGCACAGGGACTGCAGCTCCTTGAGCAACACCTTGAAGGACTCAGGGATGCCCGGATCTGGAATATTGTCGCCCTTAACAATGGCTTCGTAGACCTTCACGCGGCCGACGACGTCATCGGACTTGATGGTCAGCAGCTCCTGCAGGGTGTAGGCAGCGCCGTATGCCTGCATTGCCCACACCTCCATCTCGCCGAAGCGCTGGCCACCGAACTGGGCCTTACCACCCAGCGGCTGCTGGGTAATCATGGAGTAAGGACCGGTGGAGCGGGCGTGAATCTTCTCATCGACCAAGTGGTGCAGCTTGAGCATGTACATGTAGCCAACCGAAATTGGGTACTTGTACGGTTCGCCCGAGCGGCCGTCGAAAAGCGTGGCCTTACCGTGCTCATTCACCAGCACATCGCCGTCGCGGTTAGGACGGGAGGAAGCCAGCAGGCGCTCGATCTCGTGGTTGGTAGCACCGTCGAAGACCGGGGTGGCGGTCAAGGAATTCGCAGGAACGTCATAGAGCTCTTCCGGCAGGGTCTTGAGCAGCTCGGCGTTCTTCGGATCCTCGGTGTCAACCTTCCAGCCGGCATGTGCCAACCAGCCCAGGTGGACTTCCAGAACCTGGCCGATGTTCATACGACGTGGCACACCGTGGGTGTTGAGCAGGATGTCCACTGGGGTGCCGTCTTCCATGAACGGCATATCCTCTGGCGGCAGAATCTTGCCCACAACACCCTTGTTGCCGTGGCGGCCGGCCATCTTATCGCCGTCCTGGATCTTGCGCTTCTGGGCAACGTAGACGCGAATCATCTCGTTGACACCAGGGGCCAGATCGTCATCATCGTCGCGGGAGAAGCGAGCAACGCCAATGACCTTGCCCACCTCACCGTGCGGCACCTTCATGGAGGTATCGCGAACCTCGCGGGCCTTCTCGCCGAAGATGGCGCGCAGCAGGCGCTCCTCCGGGGTCAACTCGGTCTCACCCTTCGGGGTGACCTTACCCACCAGGATATCGCCGGCGCGGACGTCGGCACCGATGCGGATGATGCCGCGCTCGTCCAGGTCGCTCAAGACGTCCTCAGAGACGTTCGGGATCTCGCGGGTGATTTCCTCGGCGCCCAGCTTGGTATCGCGAGCATCGATCTCGTGCTCCTCGATGTGGACGGAGGTCAGGATGTCCTCTTCCACGATGCGCTGGTTGAGGATGATGGCGTCCTCGTAGTTGTGGCCTTCCCACGGCATGAAGGCAACCAACAGGTTGCGGCCGAGGGACATCTCACCATTGTGGGTACCCGGGCCATCGGCCAGAACCTGGCCGGCCTCTACGCGCTCTCCCATGGAAACCAGCGGGGTCTGGTTGTAGTTGGTGCCCTGGTTGGTGCGCTCGAACTTACGCAGGATGTAGGTATCGCGCTGCCCTTCATCATCCATGATGGTGATGACATCAGCGGTGACGTTTTCTACCACACCGGCCTTCGGGGTGATAACAACGTCGCCAGCGTCGTATGCAGCGCGCTGCTCCATACCGGTACCCACCAGTGGGGCCTCGGAGCGCACCAGTGGCACGGCCTGCTTCTGCATGTTCGCACCCATCAGAGCACGGTTAGCATCGTCGTGCTCCAAGAACGGAATCATGGCGGTACCCACGGAAACCATCTGGCGCGGGGATACGTCAACGTAGTCCACACCGGAGGCATCGGTAAGTCCGATATCGCCGTCCTTCAGGCGGACCTCAATACGCTCGCCGGTGAGGTTGCCCTCTGCGTCCTGCTCGACCTCGGCCTGAGCAATAGCAAAGCGATCCTCTTCATCGGCGGTGAGATACTCCACCTGGTCGGTGATCTTGCCGTCCACAACCTTGCGGTACGGGGTCTCAATGAAGCCGAAAGCATTCACGCGGGCGTAGGACGCCAGCGCACCAATGAGGCCAATGTTCGGGCCCTCGGGAGTCTCAATCGGGCACATACGGCCGTAGTGAGAAGCGTGAACGTCTCGCACCTCAATGCCGGCGCGCTCACGAGACAGGCCGCCTGGGCCCAGCGCGGACAGGCGGCGCTTGTGGGTCAGGCCAGACAGCGAGTTGTTGTGGTCCATGAACTGGGACAGCTGCGAGGTACCGAAGAACTCGCGGATAGCAGCAGAGACCGGGCGCACGTTAATCAGGGAGGTCGGAGTGATGGACTCCGCATCCTGGGTGGTCATGCGCTCGCGCACAACGCGCTCCATGCGGGACAGGCCCACTCGGACCTGGTTCTGGATGAGCTCACCCACGGTGCGCAGGCGACGGTTACCAAAGTGGTCGATGTCATCCGTGTGCAGGGAGATCATCTCACCGTTCGGTGCCTTCATCTCGCGCTCGCCTACGTGCAGGCGGACAAGGTACTCGAGGGTGACGGCAATGTCTTCCTCGGTCAGGGTCATCAGACCATCGTGGTCGCCGCCGAGCCCCAGCTTGCGGTTGACCTTGTAGCGGCCGACCTTAGCCAGGTCGTAACGCTTTGCACGGAAGAAGGAGTTATCCAGCAAGGACTGAGCTAGCTCGCGGGTGGGCTGCTCGCCCGGGCGCTGCTTGCGGTAAATCTCCAGCAGTGCCTCATCGGTGTTCGCTACACCGTCAGACTCCAGGGTGGACATCATGAGCTCGGAGAAGCCGAAGCGTTCCCTGATCTGCTCTTCGCTCCAGCCCAGTGCCTTAAGCAGCACGGTTACCGGCTGGCGGCGCTTGCGGTCAATGCGCACGCCAACGGTATCGCGCTTGTCGACGTCGAACTCCAACCATGCACCGCGGGAAGGAATAACCTTCACGGAGTGCAGCGGACGCTCGGTGGACTTATCGATCGAGCGATCGAAGTAGACGCCCGGGGAGCGCACTAGCTGAGACACGACGACACGCTCGGTACCGTTCACGATGAACGTGCCCATATCCGTCATAATCGGGAAATCGCCGATGAAGACGGTCTGCGACTTAATCTCTTGGGTGTCGTTATTAATAAACTCTGCGGTCACGTACAGCGGCGCGGAGTAGTTGATGTCCTTTTCCTTGCACTCATCCACGGTGTTCTTCACCGGTTCAAAGCGCGGCTCCGACAAGGACAGGGACATATTGCCCGAGTAGTCCTCAATCGGCGAGAGCTCTTCGAGGATGTCCTCGAGGCCGCTCGTCACGCGGGCGTCATCGCCGCGCTCAGCCTGCTCGCGCTCGCGCCATTCTGGCGAGCCGACGAGCCAAGCAAAGGAATCAAGTTGTACGTCAAGGAGACCCGGCAGGGCGATAGGCTCGCTGATTTTTGCAAACGAGTATCGCTTCGGGGCTCCGGGGATATTGGCCACTGACTTGGTCTGGCGGGAGACTGCCAAGATGGGTCCTTCCAGCACCTCACGCGGATTGCCTGCTCGCCCTGGCCGACGAGCCGCAAAACCGCTGGTAATTCTAGCATTCGGTCTGCTGTGGAGTGTCTGGGTTCAGAATGCACAAAATCACCTTGTCAAGTCGGTTTTGCCATCACCGGCCTGAAAGGCTAAATGTGCACCGAAGATCCAGATTCCAGCGCAACGAAACAGCTTATAGGAAAAGACCTGCCATGTAAAGACACACCACTCTTGGGGCGTGTCGCTACCGCGCTAGGGGGCAAGCTCGTGCTCGCCGCGGCGCTAACGCGTCCATGCCGCGCCACTGTGCGCGACAACCACCGAGCACCCTACCACTAAATTCTCGCCACACCGCAAACCTGGTGGCGAATTAGTCTATTAACTGGGCTTTTAGCGGCTGGCTGGAACCGCATTGCCGCCGACGCGTCCGCGGCTATGGCGCGAGCGGGCATGCTTGTTCTTGCCGCCAAATAGGCCGAGTGCACCAATGATTCCGAGCAGGGTCAACAGTGCGCCGAGGCCGATGGCGGCCCACTGCACGGTCTCCGCTACGCGGTCGCGCGGGAAATTTGCCGCCTCTTTGAGCAGCGCCTGCCGGCCCTCCTCGGAGGTAGAGCCATTAAAGACGAAGGCTCGCTCACGGCCCACGCCCTCGCGGTCCGCGTAGTAATCATCGATATCCATATCCATGCCCACCACCAGGCCAGTCTCCTGATCCACGTAGAAGTCACGGCTGCCAGAGTGGGTCAGGTACCCCTGCTCTTCCCCGCCGCCTTCCTTGGGCAGGCTCGTGGTATTGCCATCGGCCGCATAAAGCTGCGCCACGTTAGTCGGTTCGATTTCCTGGTGATAGCGGTAGACCGTGCGCCCATCCATCGTGGTCTCTTCTTCAAAGACGGCATCGACGGCCTTGCGCAGCGTCGGGTCAAAGACCGGATAGTTGGTCTTTTCCGCGTCCGCTGGGAACTTAAGCCAGTAGCCATCCACCGTTACTTTGTCCGAAGGCGTAGCAAGCGTATGGCTAAGCGACGCCTCCCCCAGAGCCTCACCACTCAGGCGGTCCACCGGGTAGCTCCACACCTGGGCTTGGCTTAGGTCATTGAGGCCCTCCCCCTCGCCACGCATGCGGGTTTCGCCAATGCGCAAGGTGGCCTTCTCCTCGTCCGAGGGTTCTTGGATGTCCATGTTGATCTGGTAGGTCATGGGGCCCGAATACGGCTGTGTACCGTCCTTGGACAGCTGCTGCGAATCCGCAGAATCATCGTGCAGTGTCCACGTACTGTTTTTCAGGTTCAACGGCAGCCGCGGGGAGTAATCCAAAAACGCCGGCGCCACAATACCGGCGGCGATGAGCGCGACGCCGAGGCCTAGGAGCAGGACGGAAAAAATGCGGGACTTGGGCAGCATGGGGGCTAATTCTACAGCCCTTGGCGGCGATTCCTTGTTTCTACAGGCCCCGCTACGCCGGATTGATTTTTAAGCTGTGTGCTTATTCCAAGCAACGATGCTGCTCGTATCCGTGGTTTGGCGCGCGCACCAAAGATCAAACTCTTCCTGCAGTCCCAGCCAGAACTCTGCCGAATTGCCAAAATAGGCAGAAAGACGAAGCGCCATTTCCGCACTAATCCCAATGCGCCCACGGACCAGCTTTGAAATTTGGGATTTGGAGCTAAAAATATCCCTTGCTAAGCGGTATTGACTAAGTCCGAGCGGTTCCAGAAACTCCTCGCGCAGGACCTCCCCAGAGTGTGGAACGGAAATGATATCCGAGTCTTCCTCTTCCTCATTTGTGATAATCGATGAAGTCAACGTCAACAGCTCCTTTCCCTGTCCATCGAAAGACTACTCTCCACTGTGCTCGCAAACACAAAACGAGGAAACCCCCAGCTCCCACCGCGCGCGGCGGTAAGAGTGGGGGTTTGAAAGCGTAAAGCTCAGTGAAATTACTTGAGCTCGACGGAAGCGCCAGCCTCTTCCAGCTTGGTCTTAGCAGCCTCAGCGTCGTCCTTGGAAGCGCCCTCGAGGATAGCCTTAGGAGCACCCTCAACCATTTCCTTAGCTTCCTTCAGGCCCAGGCCGGAGACGATCTCGCGGACAGCCTTAATAACGCCAATCTTCTTAGCGCCAGCGTCGGTCAGAACGACGTCGAACTCGGTCTTCTCCTCAGCGGCACCAGCGCCGCCCTCAGCCGGAGCGCCAGCTGCAACAGCAGCAACCGGAGCAGCAGCCTCAACGTCGAATACCTCTTCAAATTCCTTAACGAACTCGGACAGTTCGATGAGGGTCATTTCCTTGAAAGCTTCAATGAGCTCGTCCTTGGTGAGCTTAGCCATGATGGCAAGTCCTTTCTGTGTTGTGTGTGCGCTGCGCGTGATTTATGCGGCGCACACGGTGTTGTAATTGTGCGTCTTTTGTGACGACTTAAGCTTCTGCTTCCTTCTTGTCCTGCAGGGCTGCGACGGTGCGTACAGCCTTGGTTGCAGGAGCGTTGAAGAGAGCGGCAGCCTTCGCCATAGAACCCTTCATAGCGCCAGCCAGCTTTGCGAGGGTGGTCTCGCGGTTGTCCAGCTTGGCGATGGCCTCAACCTGGTCGGCAGACAGTGCGTTGCCGTCCATGTAGCCACCCTTGATGATGAGTGCCTTGTTGTCATCAGCGAACTTGGTGATGACCTTCGCAGCATCCACTGCCTCGCCCTTGATGAACGCAATTGCGGTCGGGCCAGTCAGCAAATCATCAAGACCTTCGATGCCAGCTTCCTTGGCAGCGATCTTGAAAAGGGTGTTCTTGGCGACGGAGTATTCAACGTCAAAGCCCAGATCGTTACGCAGCTCTTGCAGCTGGGATACGGTCAGGCCGCGGTACTCGGTCAATACAACAGAGTTAGCGTCAGCCAGCTTCTCCTTCAGCTCTGCCAGGTCTGCAGTGTTCTTTGGGTTTGCCATTGTCTCTCGCCTCCTTCCAAAACATCTCTTTTATTATTCCGCCGGGGCCTTCCTCGCTTCGGTTGCCCGAAACAACAAAAGCCCCGTGCAAGAGCACAGGGCGCGCGACATAAGAGAATGCCGCGAATAATCGCAAAGTGTCTCCTGCGTGGGCCGTCTCCTAGGATGGAGAACCTTCGATCCAAATGGATGACCAACGGTCTTCGGTGAACTTTGACTCGGCCGTGATGTGGCCGTTCAAACTTCGAGGGAAACACTACCTCCCCACCCACGGTTTCTCCAAATCGTCGTTTTCGCCGCGTAGGATAGCCGCCATGACCTGCCTGATGTGGTTTCGCGATGACCTGCGCCTGCACGATAACCAGGCCCTTTCCCGTGCGGCCGAGGCTGCCTCGCTTGGCGACGCCCCCTTGGTCGCCGTCGTCCTCGACGAGCCTGCCTATCCCGGCACTCGCCCGCTAGGCGGTGCGACCACGTGGTGGCGCGAGCGCTCCCTCTATTCCCTCGCCCGCGACCTTGCCGCCCACGGCGTAGAACTCATTCGAGCCGCCGGCGATGCCCGCGACGAGATCCCCCGCCTCGCCGCCGAACTGCGCGCCACCACTGTCACGTGGACCCGCCGCTACCATGGCCCGCTGCGCGAGGTCGATGCCACCGTCAAGGAAACCCTGGCCTCCCAGGACATCACCGCGACTTCCTCGCCCGGCTTCACCTTGGTGGAGCCGTGGGAGGTCAACAATGGCCAGGGCCAGCCCTATCAGGTTTTTACTCCCTTCTCCAAGGCCGCGTCCTCCCAAGTGGCAGGCGATGAACCGGAGGGGGTGCCGGAGATGGGGGCGTCGGCAAGCATTGCGTGCTCCTGGCCCGAGCCCACCGAGCCGGAGTGGGCCGCTTCGCTGGCCGCGCATTGGACACCCGGCGAGGCCGGGGCGCGCGAGCGACTAGCCCAGCTGGACCTGGCCAACTACGCCGAGGAGCGCGATATCCCGGCACTCAATGCCACCTCCCTGCTCTCGCCCCACCTGCGCTTTGGCGAGGTCTCCCCGCGTGAGGTGTGGTTCGCCACGGATCAAGGACTGGCAGGCCAGCACTACGGGCTTTCCGCTTATCGACGCCGGAATGCGCGAGCTATGGGCCACCGGGTATATGCACAATCGCGTGCGCATGGTGGTGGGCTCCTTCCTCACCAAGAACCTGGGCATCCACTGGCGCCTGGGCGAGGAATGGTTCTGGGACACCTTGGTGGACGCCGATGCCGCCTCCAATCCTTTTAATTGGCAGTGGGTGGCCGGTTGCGGCGATGATGCCGCGCCTTTCTTTCGCATCTTCAACCCCGAAACGCAGGCCCAGCGCTTCGACCCTAAGGGCAGGTACGTGCGCCGCTGGGCACCCACGCTGTCCGCCCCGCCCATCGTGGACCTAAAGGAATCACGCCAAACCGCGCTCGATGTCTATGCGGAGATCAAAGACTAGGCCGGCGGAAAAGGTGGACGTAAAGGTCTACCATGGGGCCAATGATGAGCCCTAGGATTCATTCTCAAGCGCACCCGCCCATTGGCAATACCCCACTCATGCGAGTGGAGGCGATTAGCCCCCGGCCGGATGTCCACCTCTATCTCAAACTCGAACAATTCAACCTCGGCGGTTCTGCAAAAGACCGGACCGCCCGAGCCCTTATCCAGGCAGCCCTCGAAGCCGGCGATATTCGCCCGGGTTCGACGCTGGTGGAATCTTCCTCCGGCAACCTGGGCATGGCTCTTGCTCGCCAAGCCCCGCTCCAGGGGATGAAGTTCCACTGCGTGGTGGATCCGCGGGTCAACGCCTCCACGGTAGCTACCATGCGGGCCTACGGCGCACACGTGGAATTGCTCGACCACCCCGATCCAGAAACCGGCGATTGGCTCACCGCCCGCCGCACCCGCGTGGCCGAGCTTTTGGAAGAGATCCCCGATTCTTTCAACCTCAACCAGTATTCCAATGAAGCCGCCTTCCACGCCCACGCCGAAGGCACCATGACTGAGATTCTGGACCAGCTCGGTCAGGCGCCCAGTCATCTGCTCGTGGCTATGAGCACCACCGGAACCCTTGGCGGCTGCGTACGCAAGCTCTCTGAGCTGGGCGCAGACACCCACACAATCGGCGTTGATGCGGAAGGCTCCGTGCTTTTTGGTGGTGACCGTGGCACCCGCATGCTGCCTGGCTATGGCGCTGGAATCGTAACCGAACTATCCACCAAGTTTTCGCCTTCTTCCGTGGAGAGGGTTCCGGACCTCGATGCCATCGTTGCTGCCCGGCAGCTCGCTCAAGCAGAGGGCCTACTGCCTGGCGCTTCCGGCGGTGCCGTCATCGCCGCCTTCCAACGCCTCGCGCCCTCCCTACCGGCAGGGGCGGAAGTGGTTGCCGTGCTGCACGACGCCGGCCAGCCTTACCTCGACACGATTTATAACGACTCCTGGGTGTGCGAAAACTTCGACATTTCGCCCTCTGAACTCGCGGCGCGCATCGAAGGGTCAGCGCAGTGACCTCTTCTCGTTCTGCCCGACGCATTGCCATCATTGGAGCTGGCCCGCGTGGCCTGTGGGCCGTCGAGGAACTCCTCGAGCGCGCCCGCGTTCCACTCGATGTCACTGTCTTTGACCCCTACCCCGCCGGTGCGGGCGCCGTCTACCGTCCGCAGCAGCCGCCGCAGTGGCGCCTCAACGTCAACTGCGCCATCGTCACCACTGCCCACGATAGTTTCAACGCCTGGCGCACCCGCCGCGGTGAAGACACCACCGATGCCTTCCCGCCGCGGGCTCAGGTGGGCCAATTCCTCGCCGATACCTGGTCCGCAGCAGTGCACCGCGCGCCAGCCCACGTTCGCATTCGGCACCTGCCGCACCGCGTGACCGCGGTAAGCGCTGAAGGAGAAGGGTTCATGGTCGATGGCGCCCCCTTCGACGAAGTCCTGGTCTGCACCGGCCACGACCATCTCCACGCTGGGTCTTTGGCCTATGCGGCCTCTTGCGTACCGGTCACCGGTCTTTACTTCGGTGCCGATCTTCCGAGCTCCGCACGGCAAATCGGCGTACGCGGTGCCGCCTTGAGCTTCATCGATGTGTGCCTGCTGTATGGCGATACCGCCGAAACCATCTACCCGGTTAGCCGCAGCGGGCGCTTCATGGAGGTAAAGCCCTCCCCGCGGACACCGCTGCCGGAGGTCTCACCGCGCTGGCGGCAGGCCTGCGCGCATATCGACAACGCTTCGGAGCTGCGTGAGATCCTCATCGGGGCTGCAGGCGAATTCGGTGACTTCTCAACTGCGGACCTCGCCGCCGTTATCGACGGTCAGGATTTCACTGGCGATGCTGTCGCTGAGCTCGAGACTTCCCTACGTGCGGCCGAAGGTACCGGTCCACTCACCCCGGCCGCGGCCGTAGGCGCGGCGTTTCGTGGGGTATTTCAAGAATGCGTCGATTGGCACAAGGCACATGGCCCCATGCCCGGCTTCCGCGAGCTTTCACGCACCCTTGAGCGCGTGGCTTTTGGTCCGCCACCGGTCACAGCCAAGCGCCTGCTCGAGCTGATCCACTCCGGTGTGGTGAATACCCACTACCTAGGCACGCCTGAGCAGATAGATTCCTGGCAGGAGCAGGGCGGCGTGGACCTGCTTATTGACGCCACCGTTGCTCCCCAAGCCACCCCATCCCCCTTCCACGACGTTCCTGGCGTAGTGGAAATTGGCCGGATGAATGAGATCTCCCTGCCCGGCCATGACTCCCTTAACCGTTCCGTGCACGATGACATCCCCCGCTGGGCGGAGAAAGTAGGAAACCCATGACCACCACTCCCGTAGACCCACTACCCGTCCACGGCACCGTCCCCTTGCGCGCCCGGTGGGAACGGTGGATGCGTGAGCTCGTCGAAAACCCGCAGAACGTCAGCGCATTAACCTCGCGCTACGGTTCTCCGGTGAACGTGTTGAATCCCGCTCCGCTGCGCCACAATGCCCAAGAGCTGCTCGACGCGGGCGCTTCCCACGGCGTGGAGACTCAGGTGTTTTTCGCACGCAAGGCCAATAAGGCTCTGTGTTTTGTCGATGCTGCACGCAATGCCGGGCTCGGGGTGGATGTAGCCAGCGAGAACGAGCTCCGCCAAGTGCTCGACCGCGGTGTCGCCCCAGAGCGCATCATCCTCAGTGCCGCTATCAAAACAGATGGCTTGCTCCGCCTCGCGGTTTCGCGAGGCGTCACTATCTCTTGTGATTCTCGCGCCGAATCCCGCCGCATCGCCGCCATCGCGAGGGATTTAGACACCACCGCCCACGTGGCACCACGCCTCGCTCCAGATCCAAACTCCCTACCTCCCACCCGCTTCGGGGAGAGGCTGCGGGCATGGCGGCAAGCCGAGTGGCCTAAGGAACTTCGTGCTGTAGGCGTCCACGTGCACCTGCACGGCTATAGCGAAGCCGACCGCCGAACCGCCCTGGCAGAGGCAATTTCCTTGGTCGAGCACCTCCGCACATTGGGCCAGCCCGCTAGTTTCATCGATATCGGCGGCGGCGTGCCCATGAGCTACCTAGAATCCCGCGAGCAGTGGGAGAATTACCTCGAGCGCATCGCCTCCCAACGCGCTGGTAGCGGTGAACCGTTCACGTGGAAAGCGGATCCGCTATCCAATACTTACCCCTTCTGGCAGGAGCCAACCCGCGGTCAGTGGCTGGACCAGCTCCTCTCTGGCGAGGTCCCCGGTTACGGCACCGCTGGCACGGCGCTGCGCGAGCGGGACATCGCCCTACATCTAGAGCCCGGCCGCAGCTTGCTCGACGGCTGTGGAGTCATCCTCACCGAGGTGAGCTTTCTCAAAGAACGCTCTGATGGCCTGCCCCTTATCGGCGTGGCGATGAATCGCACCCAGTGCCGGACCGCCGCAGATGACATCCTGCTCGATCCTCTCTTGGTACCTACGGCTGGGCCGGTAAAGGAAATCACCCGTGAGCCACGCACCGGCTTTGTGGTGGGCGCCTACTGCATTGAAGACGAGGTTATCCTGCGCCGCGAACTGGACTTCCCGGATGGCATTGCCGTAGGAGATACCCTCGCCATTCCGAATACAGCCGGATATTTTATGCACATCCTCGAGTCTGCTTCGCACCAAATTCCCTTGGCACGCAACGTCTACTTCGACGGCGGCGAGTGGGTGCCAGACGATATTGACGCCACTTAACTACCGGCGGTCCACCACATAGAAAAAGGGCTTCGAGGAATTCCTCGAAGCCCTTTAGCTTTAAGCGCAGTGCGCTAAACCGATTTACTCGGTGTAGCCCTTAACCACGGAACCGTCAACCGGGATGCCCGGGCCGGAGGTGGTGGAGATGGTAGCACGCTTGATGTAGATGCCCTTAGCGGAAGAAGGCTTCAGACGCTGGATCTCGTCCATGAGAGCGCCGTAGTTCTCAGCCAGCTTCTCAGCATCGAAGGATGCCTTGCCGATGATGGCGTGCAGGTTAGCAGCCTTATCAACGCGGAAGGAGATCTTGCCGCCCTTAACCTCAGAGATTGCCTTAGCAACGTCTGCGGTAACGGTGCCGGTCTTCGGGTTCGGCATCAGACCACGCGGGCCCAGGACGCGAGCAACGCGGCCGACCTTGGCCATCTGATCCGGGGTAGCGATAGCAACGTCGAAATCGATGTTGCCCTCGTTGATCTGCTCGATCAGTTCAGCGGTGCCGACGATGTCAGCGCCAGCTTCCTGAGCGGCGGTAGCCTTCTCGCCCTCAGCGAAGACAGCAACGCGAACGTCCTTACCGGTGCCGTTAGGCAGGGAAACGGTGCCGCGAACCAGCTGATCAGCCTTGCGCGGGTCAACGCCCAGACGGAAGACGACGTCAACGGTGGCGTCGAAGTTCTTGGAGGAGGTCTCCTTAGCCAGCTTGGTGGCCTCGATCGGACGGTACAGGCGGGATTTATCTACCAGTTCCGCAGCGGCCTTATAAGCCTTAGACTTGGTGCTCATTTAACAATTCCTTTTCTGGATTGGTGTGGTGTTTGGCGGGCCGTAGCTGGCCCTACCACATAAAGTTTTTACTTCTCCGGTGCGCCATCGACGGTGATGCCCATGGAGCGGGCGGTACCGGCGATGATGCGAGCGCCGTTCTCGATGTCACGTGCGTTCAGGTCCGCAAACTTGGTCTCTGCGATTTCCTTGCACTGATCCCAAGACACAGAACCGACCTTGTCGGTGTGTGGGACGCCGGAGCCCTTCTGGATGCCAGCGGCCTTCAGCAGCAGCTTAGCTGCCGGCGGGGTCTTCAGCTTGAAGTCGAAGGAACGGTCCTCGTAGACGGTGATCTCAACCGGAACCACGTTGCCACGCTGGTTCTCGGTAGCGGCGTTATAAGCCTTGCAGAACTCCATGATGTTGACGCCGTGGGCACCCAGTGCCGGGCCAACTGGCGGTGCCGGGTTAGCGGCGCCTGCCTCGATCTGCAGCTTGATGAAGCCGGATACCTTCTTCTTAGGAGCCATCGAATTACCTCTTTCCTGTGTTACCGGGATGTCCGCCACGATGAATAACGGGATCCCGTCCGGATGCTCACCTTCAGTGGGCCACCGGAGGATGAAACGTTTTCTTATACGCACGCCAAAGGCGCACGGCGTTCCAGTTTAGAACACCGTGCGCCCTGCACAAAATCACTTTTTAGGAGATGCGCTCGATCTCGGTCGGGGAAAGCTCCACCGGGGTCTCGCGGCCGAAGATGGACACCAAGCCCTGCATCTTGCCGGTCTCCGGGTCGATCTCGGAAATGGTCGCGGATACGGCGGCCAGCGGTCCGGACAGGATGGTCACTGCCTCGCCCACCTCGAAGTCGTGCGCGTACTTCTTGGCCACTTCCTTCTCCGGCATATCCACAACCTGCTCGCCCTCTGCCTCGTTCGGGGCAGCATCGCCCTTGGTGGACGGCGCCTCGTTGGGCATGAGGAACTTAGCTACGTCGCGGGTCTTGACCGGGGTGGCGTTGCCTTCGTTGCCCACGAAGGAGGTCACGCCCGGGGTTTCGCGGATGACGGACCATGCGGCGTCGTTAAGCTCAGCGCGAACCAGGACGTAGCCCGGCAGCAGCTTGCGCTTCACAATCTTCTTCTTGCCGTCCTTGGTCTCCAGGACCTGCTCAATAGGAACAACGACCTCGAAGATGGAATCTTCTACCTCGAGGGTCTGGGCGCGCATGTCCAGGTTGGTCTTTACCTTGTTTTCGTAGCCGGAGTAGCACTGAATGATGTACCACTGGCCCGGCTGCTTCTTCAGCTCGCGGGTAAAGGAGCGAAGGCGCTTGCGGTAGGCGGCATCCTCGGATTCGTCTTCGCCGGCCTCAGGGGCTGCGCCCTCGGCTTCAGCTTCGGCCGCTGCCGGTTCCGCTGCGTCGGTGGACTCGGCGGACTCGCCTCCAGTGTCGGTGGACTCAGCCGTTCCTTCAGTTTCTTCCGCTGCCGGAGCGGCTGGGGTAGCGTCCTCTTGCTGTGCTTCTTCTACGGAGCTAGCGTGCTCTGCCGCCTGCTCCTGCACGTTGGACTGCATTGCCTCTTCCAGCGAGGTGCCTACGGTTTCGACGTTGTTCTCGTCGCTCATAATTCTTACTCCAAATATTCCTCGGCGCGTTGCGTAGGACCAGCCTACCCGCCCGCGTATGGGCAAAAAGTATCCCGCCGTTCCTTGAAGCGGAAACAGCGGGATAAAAGGTTATGCAGCTATCTTACTTATCAGAGAGAACCTGCTCAACTCCGAGACCAGCCAGGGTGTCAACGCCCCAGACCAAAGCGGTCAGCACGATAAGGAACGCAAAGGTAATGAGGGTGTACTGCAGCATCTCCTTAGCGGTAGGCCACACCACCTTCTTCATCTCGGATGCAACCTCGCCAGGGAAAGCGGCTACGCCACCACCTGGGGTGCCATCGTGGTTCTTATCCTCTACGCGGACGACGTGCTTATCGGCGTAGTCCGCGGAGGACGTGGTAGCCGCACCAGAGAGCTGACGCTTACCGGTCGGGCGCGATGCACCCGAATTCTTCGGCTGCTGCTCATCGCTCACAGCTAACCCTCCTTGGGAACTAAATCTAATAGGGCGCTTAACGCGCACCTCCATAACTTTGTCAACCCTAGCAAAGCTTGCACAGCATGAAAAGCTGACCACGGCATTTGCAAGGCGTGGCCTTGACAAAATGTGCGTGGGCTAAGCGCCACGAAGAAAATAGGGCATGAAGAAACCCCGCCACCTGATGCCAGATGACGGGGTTTACTGTGCAGGGGCGACAGGACTCGAACCTGCAACCTACGGTTTTGGAGACCGTTGCGCTACCAATTGCGCCACGCCCCTATTCCTTTATTCCTCAATGCCTAAGCATCAAGCGTTGAAGACCTTACCAGAGCCATAGTTCCAATCCGAAACTAGGCACAGCCGGGACTGCCTTCAGCGCGGTAATAAAAAAGCGCCCTGCGGGCGCCTTTCTTTCCCGGTAGCGATGGCGAGAATTGAACTCGCGACACAGCGATTATGAGTCGCTTGCTCTACCACTGAGCTACACCGCCATATTCACCTCGGAGGAGTTCCTTCCTCCAAACATGAATGGAGCCCCCTGACAGAATCGAACTGTCGACCTTTTCCTTACCATGGAAACGCTCTGCCGACTGAGCTAAGGGGGCACATCCTAGCGTTGAACACATCGCTATTTCGTTGTGCTCTCCGTTGCGGACTCCAATAATCTAACCTGCTTTCAACGTTTTACACAAATCGCCATGTCAGAGCGTAAAAATGCATAGTTCTTGTGGCACCTTTTCGCGCCTATTGAAGGCAGTTAGAGAAACGGCATGGCCGCCCACCCCTGCGGGCTGCTCGGCTCCGCCTCCTACCGTGCGCCGGCAGCCGTGCGAAGGCATGTGGATTGGGCAATTGTGGGAAAAGGGGCGTCGGCAAGCGTGGACTGGAGGCACTGAGGCTCTCCACGGTTGCTAAAAGCTGCAAATAGTCCCATTGACTCGGGGTCCTGAGGGTTTAAGCTTGGTCTGTAAACTCCCCACCCCAAACCGAGGAGCGAAGATATGTCCGCTACGGATATTGCCACCCCACACATCAATCCGCAGGGCGCACCCATTGCGGAAACCATCCTCCTGCCCGGTGACCCGCTGCGCGCGAAGTTCATCGCCGAGAACTTCCTGGAAGATACCGTCCAGTTCAACAGTGTACGCAATATGCTGGGGTTTACCGGCACTTTTAACGGCAAGCCCATCTCCGTCATGGGCTCCGGCATGGGCATTCCCTCCATCGGCATCTACTCCTGGGAGCTCATCCACAACTACGGCGTAAAAAAGCTCATCCGCGTCGGTTCTATTGGCGCCATGCAGAAAGACATTGAGCTGCACGATGTCATCGTCGCTTCGTCCGCCTCCACCGATTCCAACTTCTTGAGCCAGTACAACCTGCCGGGCAGCTACGCCCCCACCGCCTCATGGAAGCTCCTCAAGGCTTTGGTGGACCAGGCCGAAAAGCAGCAGGCCCACATCCATGTGGGCAATATTTTGAGCTCGGATATCTTCTACAACTTTGACCAGAGCGTTAACGAGCGCTGGGCGCACATGGGCGTGCTCGGCGTAGAGATGGAATCCGCAGCACTCTATGCCACCGCGGCTGAGGCCGGCGTGGACGCGCTGGGGCTTTTCACCGTCTCCGACAACCTAGTGCACGATACCCACCTCTCCGCGGAAGAGCGCCAGACCGCCTTCCGCACCATGATTGAACTCGCGCTTCCGCTCAACGCGCTCGACTAAAAGGAGCCTCTCCGCCGTGACTTCCACCCACCCCACCGCTTCCCCGCAGGACAAGCGGCCAGGCTCCGCGGTAAACCCCAAGGTTGCCGTACCTATCCTGCTCTTTGTCTTCGTCTTCTCGCTGGTTATTGATAACGGCTTTAAGACGATGACCATGCCGATCGCCGAGGCGCTCGACATCTCCGATACCACCGCCTCCCTGCAAGCTTCCCTCGCCGGCGTGATTATCGGCATCGGCGCCGTGGTCTACGCCGCGCTGGCGGATTCCATCTCCATCCGCAAGCTCATGCTCACCGGCGTCATCCTCATCGCCGTGGGCTCGCTATTGGCCTTCGCCTTTTCCAGCTTTTGGCCCATCGTGCTCACCGGCCGCCTCATCCAAACCACGGGTCTTGCCGCCGCGGAGACGCTGTATGTCATTTACGTGACCAAGCACTTGAGCGAGGCCGATCAGAAGACCTACCTCGGCTTTTCCACCGCCGCCTTCCAAGCCGGGCTGCTCATTGGCGCGTTGACCTCCGGCTTTATTTCCACCTATGTCTCGTGGACGGCGATGTTCCTCATCCCGCTCATCCTCATCCTGGCCATCCCGCCGATCATCAAGCTGGTGCCAGAAGATGAAGCCGTGGAGGGCCACCTCGATGCCCTGGGCCTGTTTTTCATCGCGGTCTTTGCCACCGGCCTGACCATGTTCATGCAGGAATTCAACTGGGGATGGCTCATTTTTGCTCTCCTCGGCGTCGTAGGCTTCATCATCCACATCGGCCGCGCCAAGCACCCCGTGGTCACCCCGGAGTTCTTTACTAACGGCCGCTACGTGTGGACCATCCTCATGGTCTTCTTTGTCTACTCCACCCAGATGGGCTTTATCTTCCTGCTGCCGTTTGCCGCACATGACTTGCACGGCATGAACATCGATAAGGCCTCCCTGCTGATGATTCCGGGCTATATTTGCGCCATCCTCATCGGCGTTTTCTCCGGAAAGATCGGCACTGTGTTATCTTCCCGCGCCACCATCTACACCGCCTTCGTCCTGGTTGCCGGCGCACTGGTGGCGGCCGCGCTCTTCGTGCAGCTGCACGTTGCCGTACTCATCCTGGCCATCGTGGCCTTCGCCTCCGGCTTTGCGCTGATGTACGCCCCGCTGGTCAATACCGCACTGCGCAATATCACCGCCGCCAAGTCCGGCATCGCCATCGGCTTTTATAACCTGACCATCAATATCGCCATCCCGCTGGGCATTGCCTATACCGCCAAGCTGCAGGACCTCACCAGCTATAACACCGTGCTGTGGATCCTCGCGGCCGTTGCCGCCATCGGCATTGCCCTGTATATCGTCTCTGACCTCAAGATGGCCCGTTCCGAATCCCGCCTAACCCGCTAAGGAGAACAATTATGACTTCCCGCACCGACGTTGCTTCCATCATCGACCACACCCTGCTCAAGCCGGAGGCCACCCCGGACCAGTTCCGCGCCTTGGTGGATGAGGCGGCCGAACTGGGCACCTATTCCATCTGCGTTTCCCCGTCTGCCCTACCCATCGAGGTTCCTGATTCGCTGCATATTGCCACCGTCGTGGGCTTTCCCTCCGGTGCCGTGAAGCCGGAGATTAAGGCCGCTGAGGCCGCCCGCGCGGTTGCCGATGGCGCCGAAGAGGTGGACATGGTCATCAATATCCCCCTGGCCATCGAGGGCCGCGCCGAGGAACTGCAGGCCGAAATCCAGGCCGTGCGCGATGCCATCCCTGGCAAGGTGCTCAAGGTCATCATCGAGTCTGCCGCTCTTTCCGACGACGCCATTGTCCTCGCCTGCAAAGCCGCCGCAGCCGCCCAGGCGGACTTTGTCAAGACCTCCACCGGCTTCCATCCGGCCGGCGGCGCCTCCGTGCACGCCGTTAAGCTCATGCGCGAGACCGTAGGCGACAAGCTAGGAGTCAAGGCCTCTGGCGGCATCCGCACCGCCAAGGATGCCTTGGCCATGATTGAGGCCGGCGCAACCCGCCTGGGCCTTTCTTCCTCCGCCCAGATCCTCGAGGAGCTCTAAGCCATGTCGAAGGCCGCCACCGTGGATTATGACTACGCCCGCACCTGGGCCGAGCACGACCCCGATCCGGACACCGACCGCCAGGTGATGACCTGGATTGAAGAGGGCAATACCGACGAGCTCGCCGCCGCCTTCGCCGGTCCCCTCGCCTTCGGCACCGCAGGCCTGCGCGCCGCCGTGGGCCCGGGCGAGTCTCGCATGAATCGCGCCGTAGTCATCCGCACCACCTATGGACTTATCTCCTGGCTCAAACAGCACGTGGACGCCCCAGTGGTAGCCATTGGTTGCGATGCCCGCCACGGCTCCGCGCAGTTCCAGCACGATGCCGCACAGGTCATCTCCGCGGCCGGTGGCAAGGCCTTGGTTCTACCCGCGCAGAACCCCACTCCGCTCACCGCCTTCACGGTCCGCTCACTCAAGGCGGATGCCGGCATTATGGTCACTGCCTCGCATAACCCGCCGGCCGATAATGGCTACAAGGTCTACCTGGGAGGCCGCATCGCCACTGGGCCGGCAGAAGGCGTACAGCTGGTTTCGCCCGCCGATGCCGAAATCGCCACCACCATCGCCGCGGCACCCCATGCCGATGAAGTCCCGCTATCCGCCGACAGCATCGTGGACGTCGATACCCGCGCCGAGTACCTCGACCGCGCCGCGCAGCTTGTGGGCGCACATACCGATGTCACCATCGCGCTGACCGCCATGCACGGCGTCGGCGCCGCCTTGGGCGAAAAGCTGCTGACCCGCTGCGGGTTCGGCGTCTCTCTGGTTCCTGAGCAGGCCCAACCGGATCCTGATTTTCCCACCGTCTCCTTCCCCAACCCGGAAGAGCCTGGCGCCCTAGACTTGGGCATCCGCCACGCGGAGAAGATCGGCGCCGATATTCTTATCGCTTATGACCCGGATGCGGATCGCTGCGCCGCCGCCGTGCCCACTTCCTCAGGCACGTGGCGCCAGCTCACCGGCGATGAAACCGGCGCCCTCTTGGGCGATTACCTTGCCCGCCAGGGTGCGACAGGCAACTTCGCCAACTCGCTCGTTTCCTCCCGTCTGCTCGGGCGCATCGCCGCCCACTATGGCCTCGGCCACGAGGAGACCCTGACCGGTTTCAAGTGGATCGCCCGCACCCCGGAACTTGCCTTTGGCTACGAGGAAGCCATTGGATTCTGCCCCGACCCCACCGCTGTCCGTGACAAGGACGGCATCGCTACCTCCGTAGTGCTCGCCAGCCTCGCGGCCGAGTGCAAGGCCGCAGGAACGACCCTGCTCGAGCGCCTGAAAGGCATCTACGCCACCGTGGGCGCCCTCTACACCCAGCCGCTGACCTTCCGCGTCGATGACCTCAGCATCATCGCCCAAGCGATGGATAAGGTCGCATCTACCCCGCCCACCGAACTGGCTGGCTCGCCCGTGGCGAAGGTAGAGAAATTCGCCCAAGGATTCAAGTTCTTCACAAACAACGATGACCGCGTCATCGTGCGCCCCTCCGGTACCGAGCCGAAGCTGAAGTGCTACCTCGAATCCCCCGACGCCGACCGCCTCGATGCCATTGCGGCCGACCTGCGCGCCTACTTTGGAATTTAAACCCCTCCCCGCTCCGCGTTCTCTAATTGGTCCTTCTGAGATTGCTTAGGGCCAATGAGGGTGCGGACTAGTGGGCTTGCTGCCGCCAGGCCCACTGCCGCAGTACCAACTATCGATTCCGGTGGGTCAAAAAGAACGAGTATCGCCGGTATAAGGATGAGCGCGCCGAAAATGACACCTACGGCTGTAAAGAGCCGTACTTTTGATTCAAATATCGCGTACTCGAAAGATTCTGCTGTAACTTTCCTATCGAGGACAATATCTGCATGAGCGTCCTCCATAATCCGATCGCCTGCGCCCGGCTGAATGTCATTGTGCTGTTTGATTATCTGTGGATGCGGAGTTGGCCCCTGATGCGCCCACACAGCAATTTGGTCGTCAAGGTTAGAAAGTCTATTTACGCCAGGGAGCGCTCCTCCAACTGGTGGGAAATCGCTGCGTTTATTTTCCGGTGCGCCCGATAACTGCGAGTCCGATTGCGCAGATGTGCTTGCTGCGCTGCCTGCGCTACTCGCTGGCTTTGAAATAGGTGAATCTCGTTTACCCCGTCCAGCATCGTTCGGATCGTCTTCATATTCCATATCCTATCGCTAAACCCCGTACCTTCATCTCTACAGTGACTTTCTGTGACTGATGGTATGGCTACCGAGCACGCCTGTTGGCGCAAAGCACCTCAGAAAGGTGTAGTTTGCTGGTCCTGAAGTCCGAGATGAGAGGAGTTAGATGATTACAGGACCCCACCACTCACCTTTAACAATTTTGCTAGAGATTGCAGTTGGCATTTCATCATTGCTCTGCCTCGGCTATTTCATTGGCGGTTTGAATGCGGTATACATTGCCAAGGCCCTGGAGGGATCGGGTTCCACCTCATTGCCGGATATTTCTCGTAGGTTAGGAAATGGATTTTTCTACTTCACGATCGCTGGGATATTCCTAGCAGTATTCCTCGTTGGAGCCTATGCGGTGTTCCCCAGAGCTCAGGAGTCCTGCCGGTAGCACCCGTCTCACGACTGCAGATACGACCAAACCCCGCAAGCATATGCTTGCGGGGTTCATTCTGTGCCAGGTAGAAGATTCGAACTTCTGAAGGCAATGCCGGCGGATTTACAGTCCGCTCCCTTTGGCCGCTCGGGCAACCTGGCATGCACTGTGTGGTGCGAGTAAGTACTTTACTACGAACCACCCTCCCACCTACAAATCGCCAGCGTAGTAGGGGCGAATGGGGCGGGAATAAGGGGGCATCGCCAAGCAGCTAGCCCACGCGGCGCACCGTGTAATCCGCCAATTGACGCAAGGCCTGGCTCGCGGAGTTCTCCGGTAGCACGGCGAGCTGCTCCTCCACCGTGCGCAGGTAGGCATTGATGTCCTCCAGCGCCTTCTGACGGCCGCCAGACTGGTGCAGGAGCTCGATGGCGCGCTCCACCTCGGCGTCGGAATGCAGCGGGCCAGTAAGCAGCTCACGCAGCTTGTCGCCCACTTCGCCCTCTTCTTCCAAGGCGTAGAGAACCGGCAGGGTAAATACGCCCTCGCGCAGGTCCGTGCCCGGGGTCTTGCCGGACTCCTTTGGGTCAGAGAAGATGTCGATGACATCGTCCACAATCTGAAAGATCATGCCAATGGCACCACCAATGCGATGCAAGGCTGCGGCATGCTCGGCCGAGGCGCCGGAGTGGTAGGCGCCCAGGTAGCCAGCAGAGGCGATGAGCACCGCGGTCTTTTCACGGATAACGGCCGTGTAGTGCTCCACGGCATTGGCCTCACCCGCGCCGATGGTTTCGCGCATCTGGCCGGTCACCAGCTCCTCAAAGGTATCGGCAAAGTGGGCCACAGTGTGGGTATCCAGTTCACTCATCAGGCGGGAGGCATGCGCCAGGAGCGCATCGCCGGCGAGGATGGCCACGGAGTTATTCCACCGCGAATTGGCAGATTCCACGCCGCGGCGGCGGTCCGCCTCATCCATGACATCGTCATGATAAAGGGTAGCTACGTGCACCATCTCCACGACGGTGGCGGCCTTAACAACCTCTTCGCAGCCCGGACGCGGACCATACTCGGAGGCCAGCAGCGCCATCATGGGGCGAAAGCGCTTGCCACCGGCCTTAGACAGGTGGCTGACCTTGTCCTTTAAGAAGTCCTGGCCGCGGTCGATTTCACTGCGCAGCTTGTCTTCTACTGCTTCCATGCCCGCACCAATGCGCTCGTTGAGCTGCGGATCACCAAGATCCACGTGCGTGGCATGCGATTGACCGTGAGTCATTAAATAGTGTTCCTTGCAACTAAAAGCCAGAGATAATCGATTACCTACCGTAGTCCAAACTGCGCCCCTAAACACACTCGAGGGGTCGAACTCATGCAATGATAGTCCTCATGTCGGAGCAGATCGATTCCCAAACCTATGTCGAGGTCGCCATCATTGGCGCTGGGCCTGCCGGAGCCGCCGCCGCGATTCATGCCGCACGCGCCGGTTATAACACCCTCCTTATTGATTCCGCGACGTTTCCCCGCGATAAAACCTGCGGCGACGGGCTCACCCCGCGCGCGATGCACCAGCTTGCTGAGCTCGGCATTGTGGTCAACGCCTCCTACCGCAATCGCGGCCTGAAACTGCACGGCTACGGCGGCGATATTACCGCGCCTTGGCCGGAGACCTACCCCTCCCAGGTGGGCACGGCCCTGCCGCGCTACCGCTTTGATGCCCTGCTTGCCGACGCCGCCCGGAAAGCCGGCGCCACCCTCCTCACCGGCACCCCTGCCACCGATCCGGTGCTCGAGGGCAACCGCGTGACCTCCTTCCGCGTGGGAGAGGCCACCGTGCATGCCAAGTGGATCATCGTGGCCGATGGCGTGCGCTCTACTTTTGGCAAGAAGCTCGGCCGCACCTGGCACCGCGAGGAGGTCTATGGCATTGCCGCGCGTTCCTATGCTTCCTCTACGCATGCCACTGAGCCCTGGATGCACTCCCACGTTGAGCTCAAGGACGAAGAAGGCGAGGTGCAGCCCGGCTACGGTTGGATCTTCCCGCTCGGCTCCGAGCTAGGCCAGGTCAATATCGGCCTCGGCGCGCTGTCGACCGCGCAGCGCCCCGCCAAGATCAACACCAAGAAGCTGCTCGAGTTCTACGCCACCCAACAGCGCACCGAGTGGGGACTCGGGGAAATTGAGCACGTTACCTCTGCCTTACTGCCCATGGGCGGCGCGGTGTCTAACGTGGCCGGCGCCAATTGGATGATCATTGGTGATGCCGCGGCCTGCATCAACCCCCTCAACGGCGAGGGCATCGATTATGGTTTGGAGACCGCCGCGCTGGCCGTAGCCCTGCTCGGCCCGAAGGATTTCACCCTGGCCTGGCCGGCCGTCTTGCGCGAGCACTACGGCGAGTCCTTCCTCTTGGCTCGCACGGCCGCGCGCCTGCTTACTTATCCACAGTTCCTACCGCTGGCCGGTCCACTGGCCCTGCGCGGGCCCATCGGCCGCATACTCATGCCGGCCGCCGCGCGCCTGATGGGCAACCTCATTACTGACGATGACCGCGACCTCATCGCACGCACCTGGCGCGCCGCCGGCCGCACGGTCTCGTCCCTTCGCCGCGATACGCCCCTCTGGGATTCGACCGCGGCATAGTCCCCCGCTTCCCCGGGCGCGAAGGAGCGGCGCCTAGGCTGGCTTTACCGCCGAGTGCAGCGCCACGATGCCGAAGGTAAGGTTCTGCCAGCCGGCCTCGGCCCAACCATTGCGATTGATAACCGCGGCAAGCTCCTCCTGCCCGGGCCACGCGCGAATGGATTCCGCGAGGTAGATATATGCCTCCGGGTTAGAAGAGACCAGGCGCGCTACCGGCGGGAGCAGACGCATCAAGTATTCCTTGTACACGGTGCCAAAAATCGGTACCACCGGGGTGGAAAACTCCGCCACCGCAAGACGCCCGCCCGGCTTGGTAACGCGCGCCATTTCGCGCAGGCCGAGCTCAAAGTCGTGGATATTGCGCAGGCCATAAGAGATGGTCACGGCGTCAAAGGTGTTATCCGCAAACGGCAGCTGCATGCCATCGCCAGCCACCTTGGGCACGTTGCGCTCACGGCCGGCGGCCAGCATGCCACGGGAGAAATCACACGCCACGCACCACGCACCGGACTTGGAAAGTTCCACGGTGGACACGGCGGTACCCGCTGCAAGGTCGAGGACCTTCTCGCCCGGCTTAAGGTTCAAACGCTCGCGGGTGCGCTTGCGCCAGTGCGCGTCCTGCCCAAAGGACAGCACGGTATTGGTGAGGTCGTATTTCTCGCCCACGGCGTCAAACATGCGCGCCACATCGAAGGGCTTTTTATCCAGATCTGCCTTAGACACAAATGATCAGTCTAGGCTACGCGGGCGCCAAGGGCACGAGCCGCCCATCGCGGCAGCTCGGGACGCTGGCCCAGAATGGTCAGCGGCACCCGGCGAGTATCCTCCAGTACCTCTTCGTAATAGCCCACGAGCTGCTCACACAGCGCCTTCCACGTCTTGGAGGAAATGGACTCTCGGGCATTGTTCCGCATCTCTTGGTGAATCTCCGGATTGAGCAGAGCGTCCACCGCATTGGGGAGGTCTTCCACAAAGGTCTTTACCTCCAGCAGCAGTCCGTTATAGCCCTCGTTGATGAGGTCTACCGGGCCACCGGCCCGCGGCCCGATAGTCGGCACGCCGGAGGCCTGCGCCTCCTGGATGGACTGGCAGAAGGTCTCGAACTCGCCAGCGTGGACGAAGACGTCCAAGGAGGCATAGGCGGCGGCGAGGTCTTCGCCAGACAGCGCACCGGTAAAGACGGCACCGGGCAGCTGGGCCTCCAATAGCGGGCGCTCCGGCCCATCGCCCACGATGACCAGCTGGATATCCTCGCGCCCGTTGAGCGCCGAGAGGCGGTGCACGCCCTTTTCCGCGGCGAGGCGACCAACGAATCCCACTACATTCTTGGTGCCGCTCGGATCCCAGCTGCGGCGCAGCTCATCAGAGCGCTTGGAGGGGTGGAAAAGTTCCGCGTTCACGCCACGACCCCAGTGGCGCACGTTCTTGATGTGGTGCTTTTCCAAGTCCCGGATGGTCAGCGAGGACGGCGCCAGCGTCATCTGGCAGGAGTTATGAATCGTGCGCAGCCACTCCCACACGCCATAGGCCAGCGCGGAGGCATGGTACTTGGTGGCAAAGCCGGCAACATCGGTCTGGTACAACGCCACGGCCGGCACGCGCTGCTGGCGGGCGGAGAAAGCGCCAGCAGCGCCGAGTACGAAGGGGCTGGCCAGATGGATGATATCGGGCTTGAAATCACGCAGCGCCTCATCGACCGCCGTGGTAGGCACGCCCACCGGCAGCGAATCCACCAGCGGCACGCGCACGGTGGGCACACGATAGATGGGGAATCCTAGGTAGTCCGGAATTTCCTCCTGTCCCTCACGAGCACCCGGCGCGATGACGATGGCCTCCTGGCCGGTCTCGTGCAGGTGCTCTAAAACGCGCAGCACGGAGTTGGTCACACCATTGACATTGGGGAGGAAGGATTCAGCCACGATCGCAACACGCATGCCACCATCATGGCCCATTTTCTTAAGTTTATGGTGAAGCCAGCGGAAAATCTTGGTTAATTATTTCTCCGCGCGGCGGGTAAAGAAGCTAATCAGCTTCCACAGCACGGCCGCGATGAGCGTGGCAACCACCCCTACCGAGAGCGCCGGGATGATGGCCAGCGTCCATTCGCGGCCCTCGACCTTGACCAGGTCTGGGTCGTCCTGGGCATATTGCACCCACACCTGCTGGCCCTCGCCCAGCCCACTGGGATAGAGCAGCCCGTGCTGTGGGGTGTGGTAAATCCCTTCACTGTCTTGGAAATCCACCGTAGTGCGCAGCACGCCCACATCCTTGACCGTGGCCAAAGCGCGCGCGGGGTGAGTAGCGATGGTGTGATCATTAAGCGCCGGTCCGATGATCATCGCTACCACGCCCACGAGTGCGGCCAGATACAGCGCCAGCGTCAGCTGGTGCAGGCGGCGGCGATAGACCGCGGGCGTATAGCGCGGCACCACCGCGGCGTGCGGCTTATGCTGCGGCGGGGCCACTTACTGGCCCACCTTTGCGGTGAGCTTCTCATTGAGCGCCCGGCGCGTGGCACGGGTGGTCTTGGCCTCCACGACGGTAATCCCGGTGGAGTATTCCTTCAGCTCCGCCAGCGTATCCAATAGCTCCTGCGGGGTGGTCACCTCGCGGTAGTCTGCCTCATAGGCTTCTGCCAGCTTGCCGACGTCCACCCCATGCGGCGTGCCAAACGCCGGCTCGAAGGACTCGCGCAGCGCATCGGCGCCTTGTTCCAGAGTCTCGAAGATGCCGCCACCATTGTCATTGGCCACCACGATGGTGAGGTTTTCCGGTCGCGGTTGGTCTTCCGGGATGAGCAGGCTATTCGCGTCATGCAAGAAGGTGACATCCCCCATGAGCGCCACAACGCGTGGGGCACGCCAATTTGTGGGATCCAGCGATTGCGTGGCCAAGGAAATGCCGATGGCCTGCGCGATGGTTCCGTCAATACCGGCCGCCCCGCGCGGCGAGTACGTATCCACGCCGTCGAAAGGCAGGCCCACCATGGAGGCGTCACGCACCGGATTCGAAGCGCCGAGCACCAGGGTGTCATTGACAGAGAGCGTATCGCCCACCGCGGCCGCGACGTGCAGACCGGTAAATCCCAGTTCCTCATCCTCGAGGGTCTCGCGCACGGCTTGTCCCGTCATGTCGGTAGCACCTTCACAGATCTTCATCCACTCGCGGCTCGGCTCACCGGTGACCTTGACGGTGGTACCAAGCCGGGCCTTTTCGCCGCGCTGGTTGGTGAAGTCCTTGGTGCGTGAGAGCACCACCAATTCAATATCCGGATCATTCATCAGCGCTAGCACGCTGCGGTGCAGCGTCGGGTGCCCCACGACGATGACCTGTTCAACCTTGGTGTTGACCACATAATCATTCGCGGAGACCTGCGCCTTGCGGAAGATATGCGCCGCCGCTGGATGCACCGGATGATACGGACCCGGCGCGCTCGGCTCTGCGATGGTTGGCACGTCTTGGAGGCCTTCTACCTCCCAGGCCTCATCACCCGCAATAACCAAGGTATTCTTGCTCAAGTCCACGGCCACTTCACCGTGGTCCACAAAGGCCGGTGATGGCTCGCGCACGCCGTCGCCGGAGGTGTGGTCCGGCAAGGTGGCGTCGACAAGCGGGGCTTCAAAGGCCACATTGATGTGTACCTGTAGGTCCTCGCGGAAACGCTGGGCCATCGCCGCGATATCGTCCGCGTCGGTGACCTGGGTGGTATCCGCATAGACGCCGAAGATGCCCTGCTGCTCGATGGTCTGCGACGCCCCCGTGCCCACCAGGCGCTCCGGCCGATCCGCGCTAATGATGGCCAGCGGCGTATGGGAATAGTGTGCCTCCACCACGGCTGGCAGAGTATTGGCCACCGCAGTTCCCGAGGTCATCACCACGCCCACGTGGCGGCGCTGCACCCGCGCCATGCCCAGGGCGGTAAACGCTCCCCCGCGCTCGTCCAGGCGGGTGTGTACGCGGATATCATCACGCGCCAACAGCGCCAGCGACAGCGGCGCGTTGCGCGAACCAGGGCACAAGACGACATCCGTGAGGTGGCGCGCCAGTTGGGCGGCTACCTTCTCAGCCAACTGCATCGATTCATTCATGCCGCCCGATTTTACCTGCCCGCACACCATTTCCCTTACCGGGCAGGTGCTGGGCGCTTAGTTCTGAGCGCCCTACTGGTTGGCCGGCTGCTCGCCGCCGCCCAGCAGATCGTTAAGGAGGCCCTCAATGTCCACGTCGCTGCCCTTATCCAGCTGGTCTTGTACCTCCGGTGGCAACTCGGTCGGGATATCGGACGGCAGGTCATTCTGGAAGTCCGGCAGCTTCGGCAAATTATTGGAGTTCTCGTCCTGCGTATCCGGCTCTTCGGTCTGGGTCACGGTGGTGGGAACCTCCGTGGTCAGCGTTTCCGTCACCGGCTGTGGGTCCGGCTTATCCGCCTCATCCGCAGCATTGCGCCACAGGAAAAACAACACAGCCGCAGCCAGTACTGCAAGTACCGCGATGGCTGCGAAGACGCCGGCCATAGCCCCGCCACCGCTGCGCTTCTTCTTGCGCTTTTCCGGCTGGTCCGGATCATAGTTCGACGGCACCGGCTCGTACTCGGCCTGCTGCGCGTATTGCTGGCCATAGGCCTGCCCGGCCGGCTGCTGATAGTTCTGGCCGTAGCTTTGCTGCTGACCGTAGCCCTGCTGATAGCCAGCGGCCGCATCGAATTGACGAGTCTCATTCTGCGGCTGCTGCTCGCCCGGGAAGTACTGCTTGGGGTGCTCGCGGCGCGCTTGGTCGCGGCTGGGGCCGGCGGCATTATCGGGCACGCGGCCAATCTGGCGCGTGGCATCATCCGCCGGGCTGGACCAGCTGCGGGTTTCATTATTATCGCCATGAGGGCCTTTAGTAGTCATACCCTCTACCTCTACCCCATTTTGCTGTGAGATCCCAGAGAGGTCTCCCACAGCTAACGGGCAGCGAAAGCTCGCCGCTTAGTGCGCTTGGCGTGCGCTCAAGGCTCGGCCGGTAGCGGTATCCCCTGCGGCAACCTGCGCCGGGGTGGCATCCGCGATGATGCGGCCGCCATCTTCGCCAGCGCCCGGCCCCATCTCAATGATGCGATCCGCATTCGCCATGACCGAAAGATCATGCTCGACGACGATTACCGTATGGCCCGCATCCGCCAGCTTGTGCAGCTCGGTATTGAGCAGGTCGATATCGGCTGGGTGCAGGCCCGTGGTGGGCTCGTCCAGCAGATAGACCGTGTGGCCGCGACGCGAGTTGCGGGAGCGCTGCAGCTCCGTGGCCAGCTTGATGCGCTGAGCCTCGCCGCCGGACAGCTCCGGCGCGCCCTGGCCCAAGCGGAGGTAGCCCAGGCCGACGGCCTGCAACGTGGCGATGGCGCGGTAAATCTTTTCTTCCTCGGCAAAGACCTCTGCGGCCTCGTCCACGGTCAGTTCCAAGATGTCCGCGATGGTGCGGCCCTGCCAGGTCACTTCCAAGGTCTCGTCGTTGAAGCGGGCACCGCCGCATTCTGGACATGTGGTGTACGAGCCCGGCAAGAAGACCAACTCCACCTCGATCTTGCCCGCGCCGCCGCAGGTGGGGCACTGGCCTTGTTTTACGTTGTAGGAAAAACGCGAGACCGTCCATTTGCGCTGCTTGGCCTCGTCGGTGGAGGCGAAGAGCTTGCGAACGTTATCGAAAAGCCCGGTATAGGTTGCCAGCGTGGAACGCGGGGTGCGGCCAATGGGCTTCTGGGTAATCTGCACGACGCGCTTTACTCGGTCAAAGCCCTCCGTGCTCTCCACGGACCAGCCCTTATCCTCGGTCTCTTCCTCATCGGAAACGGCCGTGGCAGACTGTCGCAGCAGGCCAGCCAGCACCGTACTGACCAGGGTGGACTTGCCCGAACCGGAGACACCGGCGACCGCCGTGAATTGGCCCAAGCCAAAGTCCACATCCAAGTTGTCGATGCTGCGTGCGTTAATGCCGCGGAGGGCGAGGTGGGAGGAGGGGGTGCGGGGGTCGTCGGCAAGCGTGAGCGTGCGGTGAGCCAGCGCATTGGCGGTAGGGGTGTCCGCGTCATAGTCTTCGACCGGGCCCGAATAGACCACGTTGCCGCCGCGCTCGCCGGCCAGCGGGCCGACGTCAACGAGCCAGTCCGCTTGCGCGACCAAATCCATGTCATGCTCCACCAAGAGCACGGAGTTGCCGGCCGCGATGAAACGGCGGCACATATCCATGACCGCATCGCGCTCATCGGGGTGCAGGCCGGCCGAGGGCTCGTCGAGCACATACGCCACGCCAAAGAGGCCGGAGCGCAGCTGCGCCGCCAAACGGATGCGCTGCATCTCGCCGCCGGATAGGCTTTGCGTCGGCCGATCCAGGCTGAGGTGCGCCAAGCCGAGCTCCAGCGCCGAGGTCAAGGCGGGAAGAATCTGTTTGAGCAGCAAATCCTCGGCCGAATTCTCCTCCGGGTTCTGCTTGCTGAGCACCTCATGCACCCTATCCAGCGGCAGCGCGCCCAGCTCATCAATCGGCATGCCCGCATAGGTAACCTTCAGCGCGGCCGGGTTGAGGCGGCGGCCGCCACAGGTCTCGCACTCGCGGGATTCCATATAGGACAGGGTGCGCTTGCGCAGCGTATCCGATTGGGTCTCCGCCAGCGTCTTTTTGAGGTAGCTGGCCACCGAGCGCCACGTGCCCTCATAATTGCGCTGAATCTGATCCTTGCCACGCAAAGGTTTGACCGTGACTACGGGGCGCTCTTCCGTGAAGAGGATCCAGTCGCGGTCCTCTTGCGGCAAGTCCTGCCACGGCGAATCCAAGTCATAACCCAAGTTCATCAAGATGTCGTGGAAATTCTTGCCGGCCCAGGCACCGGGCCACGCCTGGATGGCGCCTTCCTCGATGGAGAGGGTGGGATCCGGGACCATGGAGTCCTCGGTGGGCTCATGCACCACGCCCGTGCCGTGGCACTGCGGGCACATGCCCTCCGGGGTATTGGGTGAGAAAGAATCCGAGTACAGGCCCTCCGGGTTATCCCCGGCGCGCGAATAGAGCAGGCGCACGCTATTCGAAAGCGCGGAGACCGTGCCGACCGTGGAGCGCGCACCACCACCGGAGGTCGATTGCTGCAGCGCGACCGTCGGCGGTAGGCCCTCTACCTGGCTGACCTGCGGGTCCACGGCCGAGCTAATGAGGCGGCGCGCGAAGGGCGCTACCGATTCGAGATAGCGGCGCTGGCCTTCGCCGTGAATCGTGCCGAAGGCCAACGAGGACTTGCCCGAACCAGACACACCCGTGACCGCAACGAGCTTGCCGCGCGGCATATCGACGTCGACGTTGCGTAGATTGTGCAGGTGGGCATCGCGGACCTTGATAGTAGACATGTCCTCTAGCGTACGCACAGGTGGCGGGTTGGGCAGTTTGAAGTCTGACAGCAGTCTCCTTAAGCGGTTCGCCGGTTCTCTTTTCCCGGTTCACCGGTTTTCAACGATTTCGTCCATGCAGATGGCGAAAACCGTCAACGGTTTAGGTGTTTTAGATGGACGAAATCGTTGAAACGAGGAAAGCGGAACCTTCCTGGAAGATTTCCAGTCCAATGAGTCATGTGGACGAGAAATGAATTACTAGATTTAGGCCTTACTGACTATCAAATCCGCAGCAGGGTTAGTGAGGGAACGCTGTTACGCTTGCGGCGCAATTGTTACGTCGCGGCGGAGGCGAGTACTAGGAACAAGGTTGCCGCAATAGCGCAGCTTTATCCAGATGCGGTATTTACGGGAACGGCGGCGCTCGCGGCGTACGGCTTTTGTGAGGTGCAGCTGCCGGCGACGATTCGGGTGGATAACAATTGCCGGACACATGCGAATGAGCTGGTGCGTACTGTGAGGTCGCGGCCGGTACCAGCAAATCGGGTGAAAGGCGTGCGGATGGCGTTGCCGGCGCAAGCGGTGGCAGATGCCCTAAGCTTTGAGCGCTGCGGCGAGTGGCTGCTGAAGGAAGCACTAGCGCAGGCGTATCGCGGGCTCAACGGGAAGGGAAGGTTTGCGGCCGATTTAGAGATGGTGACCAGCAAGGAAAAGGGCGCGGTACGCGAGCTGGCGGAGGAGGCGCCGGTAGGTACGGCGTCGAAGTGGGAGCAGCGGATGTTTCGCGAGATGCGGCGGGTGGGTCTCAAGCCTGTGCCAAATTTCCGGTTAGGACCGTATACCTGGGATTTAGGCTTCAAAGCGGGAACGACGGTGGTGGACTTGGACTCGCTTTACTATCACACGCCGGAGAATAATCACCAAGAATTCCTCATCGGGACGTGGAAGACCAATCACGCGGTGCAGCACGGATGGGCGCCATTGAAGTTTACGGATGAGTGCACCGACTACCACCTCAAGCTGGTGGTGGAGACGGTGCAGGAAACGGTGGCGCATCGGCGCAGTGTGCGCGAGCTAAAGAGCAGGCCGCAGAAGGTGCGCCGCGCAATAGCAACTCCGGCGTGGAGGTTTCACCAGAGCTTGCTCTAGGCCCTAATCAGCAAGGTGCGGCCAACAAGCACGAACGCGGTCGAACCACCAGTCGCGGCGGTCGGCGGGGGCGGCGAGTGCGGCGAGGCGGTCTGGATCGGGGGCGAGGATATCGGCGGGAAGGTGGCCATCGACAAGCGGGCGCGGGGCGGTGACATCCTCTTCGAAAAGGGAGCCGGTGGCAAGGCCGGCGGCGGCCGGGGTGACGTCGATGTCCTCGTCATCGTAGATGCGCGGAAGCGCGGCGACGGCCGCAAGGCCCATATTGATGCCAATGGAAGTATCGAGCGCGGAGGCCACCGTGATATCCATATGGCGCTGGCGCAGGTGTTGGGCCACCTCGAGGACGCGGCGCACGCCGCCAAGCGGGGCGGGCTTGACCACGGCGACGTCCGCGGCCTGCAGCTCGGCGACGCGGTACGGGTCGGCGACCTTGCGAATGGATTCATCGGCGGCGACGCGCACGAAGAGGCCAGCGCGCATAAGGCGGCCGCGCACCTGGGCGAGCTCCTCAGTGGTGGCGCAGGGCTGTTCCATATAGTCCAGCGGCATCATCATCTGCGCGGCCTCGACCGCCTCATCGACGGTCCAGCCGCCGTTGGCGTCCACGCGCAGGATAGGGATATCGCCGCGTTGGGTGACGGCGTCGCGGACGGCGCGGACGCGAGCGGCGTCGTCGGCAAGCGTGTGGCCCTTCTCCGCTACCTTGATTTTGAAGGTGCGGCAGCCCGGGTAGCGCTCCACCACGGCCGGAACCTCGCTGGCGGGCACGGCCGGGATGGTGGCGTTGACCTCGATGGAATCGCGCACCGGCTCCGGGAAGCCCTCGTAGGCGGCCTCGAGCCCGGCGCGCAGCCATGCAGCGGACTCGGCCGGGCCGTATTCCAGGAAGGGCGCGAATTCGCCCCAGCCGGCCGGCCCCTCGATGAGCAAGGCTTCCCTGGTGGTAATGCCGCGGAAACGCACGGCGAGCGGGAGGGAGACTACGTGGGCGCGGTCGAGGACGTCATCGATATGCATGGCCTTCATGGTAGCGCCCCGTCGCAAGAAACTATTGGCGCCATTTCGCCCACGAAATCCATCGCTCCCTCTCACCGCATCGTCACCAGGGCCGTTAATAGGTACGTCATCGACCTAGTTATGCACTTGGTCGATGCCCTATTCAAGGAACACCATTTTCAGCTGACCTCGCTACGAGGGCATCAGGGGTTTAAACCTCTGATCACGTCCCCCTTATGGGTGAAACTCCGATTTAATTGGAGACATCGGTTTCTTAAAGGGCTAAAGTATGGCGTGAGAATTGAACCTCAGTAAGCGTCGGCTCGTTTCCGGCGTTGAATGCTCCAGCCGAACCTCCGGGTTCGGCTTTCTTTTTACCCGAAAGGAACTATTCCTGTGTCCGTCCCCTATCGCGTTGGAATCGATGTCGGAACCTTTTCTCTTGGATGCTCCGCAATTGAAGTTGATGAGAACGATCAACCGGTAAGAATTCTTAGTGCAGTATCCCTTATCCACGATTCCGGCCTAGATCCGGATCAGCAAAAGCGGGCAGTAACTAGACTGGCCTCCTCCGGCGTTGCGCGGCGAACCCGACGCCTCTACCGACGACGCCGCCACCGCATAATCAAGCTGGAAAAATTTCTCAAGGAACAAGGATGGGAAACTCTTCCCTTCGAACGCTACTCCGACCCATACTTTCCTTGGAAAGCCCGCGTCGCCTTAGTCAACGGCTATATCGATGATGCGGCCGAACGAGGCCGGTATTTATCAGTTGCGCTGCGCCACATTGCCAACCACCGCGGGTGGCGGAACCCTTATTGGAAAGTAACGAGCCTCTATTCACCAGGTGGCCCAAGCGAAGCGTTTGAACAAGTTCGAGCTGAATTAGAGTCTGCCAAAGGATATGAGATTCCATCTGACAGCACTGTCGGCCAGCTTATTTCTTTCGCACAGTTTGGCAAGGATCGACTTCGGGGAGGCGGGAAACAAAAAGATAAAAGCAAGCCACAAAGCGAGCTAAAGCAGGCAGTAATCTCCGCACGACTGCATCAAATCGACCATGCACGTGAGATTAACGAAATCTGTCGAGTCCAAAGGATTGACGATTCTTTACGGAAACGCATCCTTGATTTAGTGTTCGCTGCAGAGTCTCCGAAAGGTGCGCAGTTGGGCCGAGTGGGCAAAGATCCACTGCAACCGCGCTTCGATCGGGCGCTCAAGGCAACGGATGCTTTTCAGCGCTACCGCATTGCAGCTCTAACCGGAAACCTTCGGATTCACCGTGATGGTCACAATGACCGGCTAACCCATGAAGAGCGCCTTATTGTCTTCAACTATTTGGTGAACCTTGATCACAAAACCGAAGCGTCATGGTTGAATATAGCGGATATCTTGCATATTGACCGCGGACAACTACGCGGTACGGCAACAATGACAGATGACGGTGAGCGTGCCGGAGCTAAGCCTCCCGTCCACGACACCAACCGGACTATTTCTAGCTGCAAAGTGAAACCTCTCTCCCAATGGTGGGAAGGTGCATCCGATGATGAGCGTGCAGCAATGTTGAAATCGCTTTCTAATGCAGACGTCGAAGATCCTGATTCTCCGGCTGGTGCACAAGTACATGCATTCTTCGCCGAGTTAGATGAAACCGAACACGAAAAACTCGACGCCCTGCACCTTCCTATAGGACGCGCCGCTTACAGCGAGAACACTCTCACACGACTCACTACTCGTATGCTGGATAACAACGTAGACCTCTACGAAGCTCGTCTCGCAGAATTCAACATAGACAAAGACTGGGTACCTCCCGCACCGAGAATTGGCGAGCCTGTGGGCAATCCCGCCGTGGATCGGGTTCTCAAGGGCGTCGCCCGCTGGCTAGAAGCGGCTGCTGATGAATGGGGGGCCCCGAAATCAGTGGTAATTGAGCATGTACGTGATGGTTTTGTAAGCAAGGCTAAAGCAAACGAAATCGACCGTGAAAACAATGCTCGACACCGACGAAACCGTAAACTTTTCCAAGAAATGCAAGAGAAGCTCGGTATCGATGGCCCCGTCCGCAGCTCGGACCTTTGGCGGTTCCAATCAGTGCAGCGCCAAAACTGCCAATGTGCCTACTGTGGTTCCCCGATTACCTACTCCACGTGCGAAATGGACCACATCGTCCCTAGAGCAGGTGAGGGGTCCACTAACACACGAGATAATCTCGTTGCTGTATGCCATCGCTGTAACCTGTCTAAGAAAAACGTTCCGTTTGCAGCATGGGCTTCGAAATCCGAAATTCCCGGTGTCAACGTCAAAGAAGCCTTGGAGCGCACACGGCACTGGTCCGAAGATACTGGCATGTCTGCCAAAGATTTTAAGAAGTTCCGCAACAGTGTGTGCGAGCGTCTCAAGCGCACTACCGTAGACGAACCAATTGATGCCCGTTCAATGGAGTCTGTGGCATGGATGGCCAACGAACTTCGCGGACGAGTCGCGCAACGTTTCTCCGGTCAAGATACAAAAGTAAACGTCTATCGTGGCGCTCTGACTGCTGAAGCACGCCGTGCCGCCGGGATCTCCAACAAACTGCGATTCATCGACGGCTCTGGAAAGTCACGGCTTGACCGTCGTCACCACGCCGTCGACGCCGCAGTAGTCGCTTTTACACAAAACTATGTGGCAGAGACGCTCGCTATTCGGAGTAACAAGAAGCGAGAAGCACAACTACTGCAGGCCGCCCCACAATGGAAAGAGTTCACCGGGGCCGATGAAGCACACCGTTCAGCTTGGAATGCGTGGCTTCCTAAAATGCAGAAACTCGCTGTTCTTCTCCAAGCTGGATTAGATGAGGACACAATTGTCGTTACCTCCAATCTCCGCCTCCGCCTTGGCAACGGCCGCGCGCACGAAGACACCATCGGCGAGCTAAAAAAGGTCCGAGTAGGCGAAGCAATCTCCGCTACAGACATTGACCGTGCTGCGACGGAAGCACTCTGGTGTGCACTCACCCGAGAAGAAGACTTTGATGAAAAAGAGGGGCTTCCGGCTAACCCTCAGCGCAAAATTCGTGTTAACGGAACCTGGTTCGAGGCGGAGGATGAGATAGAAATATTCCCTGTAGGTGCCGGTGCAATCAAGCTAAGAGGAGGCTATGCAAAGCTTAGCCGCTTCCATCACGCGCGCATTTTCAAGATTCCTGGCAAAAAGAAGCCTACCTATTGCATGCTGCGCGTTTACACCACTGATCTGAACAAGCACCGTCACGAAGATCTTTTCGCAGTTGACTTAAAGCCACAGACAATGTCTGTCCGGCAGGCTGAGCCCAAGCTGCGCAAAGCCTTAGCAGCCGGAACCGCCGAGTATTTAGGCTGGATCGTTGTAGATGACGAGCTAATCGTCGATACATCACAGTTTGCCACAGGTCAGATCTCCGAGATGCAAAGTGAGTTTGGCCAGGTTAAGCGCTGGAGAGTTGATGGCTTCGATTCAAATTCAAGACTCCGGTTGCGTCCTTTGCAAATAAGTGCGGAAGGCCTCAGCGAATCGGTTTCCGAGGGCACAAAGGAAATCATCGACATGCGAGGCTGGCGTTCGGCAATCAATAAGCTCTTTACCGAAGGAGAAGTCACGGTGATCAGACGCGATTCACTTGGAAGAGTTCGGCTCAACAGTGCTGCGCACCTCCCTGTTACTTGGAAGGCTGAGTAGCTGATGAACGCTGGATGGCGGGTTGTTGATTGCCTCAATCTCAATGGGTCCTTGAAGTATTCGAGAGGGCAGTTAGTCATCCAGCGTGACGACTCGCCCGACGTCGCATTACCTCTCTCACAGATAGCAGTCGTACTGATTGGAGTTAAGAGCTCAGTTAGCGGCGCTATCCTACAAAAATTTGGCGAATACGATATTTCTCTTCTTGTATGCGATTGGCGCAATGTCCCAGTATCAGGGGCCTACCCTTGGAATCAGCATTCACGCACTGGCGCACGCAAACAAGCGCAAGCTCAACTTCCAATCCCAAAGAAAAAGCAAGCATGGACGCGGATCGTAGCATCAAAAATCCACGGACAAGCTGCGGTCCTTTGTGCTTTAGAAAAGCCCGGATCGAACGAACTGATGAGGATGTCACGGTCTATTAGATCAGGAGATCCGGAGAATAAGGAAGCACAAGCAGCTCGAAAGTACTGGTCATTTATTTCTCACAATGAGAGTTTCTCTCGACTTCCCGGAGCAGGCGACCCCGGTTGGAACTCAGCTCTTGATTACGGCTATACCCTTTTGAGGGGTTATGGAATTCGCGCTATTTCAGGCGCGGGTTTATCAGGTGCACTTGGAGTTTTTCATCACGGCCGTGGCAATAACTGGGCGCTTGTAGATGATCTTATGGAGCCGTTCCGACCGATGGTGGACCAGATCGTATTTACACATATCTCTTATGGTGAGCCCCTCGAAGCTACCCAAAAAGCAGCGATCTCTTCAAGAATAAATAGCGCTTTCGACGAAACAGGAAGGTCCTTGACGACAGCGTTTAATGAATTCGGACAACACTACGGATTATATGTTGAAGGGAAAGTGCGCGATCTCAGCGTTCCCAGATGGGAAGGAATCCTCGATGCCAGCGAAGGATAGTGAGCCCATGTGGTGCGTTGTGATGTTCGACCTCCCGGTGAAGTCCAAGAAGCAGACAAGAGAAGCTAACAGATTTCGCAACCATCTACTTGACCTCGGTTTCTGCAGATCTCAATTAAGCGTTTACGTTCAATACTTTCCGTTGGCCTCTCGCATCGCATCAACCGTAAAACAAATTAAGACGAATCTACCGGATGGTGGCGACGTCAGGATCATCTCAATCACTGACAATCAATGGGCAAAAGCCATCAGATTTTCCAAGTCTGAGCCTGCACCTGTAGAAGATACGCCCTCTCAACTCGTAATTTTTTAGGCAAGATCGCCCAACAAACCCCAGCTAAACGGCCATATTTTGGCCGCGCTGAAGTCTATCAGGGGTAATGAGAACTGAACCCCAGCATGCGCATCAACGATTAGCGCCCGGGGGGAAGTCTATCAGGGGTAATGAGAACTGAACCCCAGCCGCTCGCGTACCTTATGCGAACGTCCAAGAAGTCTATCAGGGGTAATGAGAACTGAACCCCAGCGCGTGTGCCATTTATGCGGAATGCCCGGGAAGTCTATCAGGGGTAATGAGAACTGAACCCCAGCAGAAGGCGCGTGACTTCTTCCCGTTCTCGAAGTCTATCAGGGGTAATGAGAACTGAACCCCAGCTGAAATGCCGTTTAAATTTGTCCCCGATGAAGTCTATCAGGGGTAATGAGAACTGAACCCCAGCACGCCGAATACCTAGGCGACTACAAAGGGAAGTCTATCAGGGGTAATGAGAACTGAACCCCAGCTAGAAGTCGATGACAACGGCCGGTTTGTGAAGTCTATCAGGGGTAATGAGAACTGAACCCCAGCAAACAGATTGCCGACATTGACAGCAAGGGAAGTCTATCAGGGGTAATGAGAACTGAACCCCAGCTATGGCTAAGGCCTTCCAATTGGTACAGGAAGTCTATCAGGGGTAATGAGAACTGAACCCCAGCCAATGGCAGAAAGCTATGCGTACGAAACGAAGTCTATCAGGGGTAATGAGAACTGAACCCCAGCATATCTTGGCATTAGTCCAATATGTCCTGAAGTCTATCAGGGGTAATGAGAACTGAACCCCAGCCATAGCCCGTGGCCCGTAAGCGCGATAAGAAGTCTATCAGGGGTAATGAGAACTGAACCCCAGCGTAGGCAGCACAATAAGCAACTAGCCGCGAAGTCTATCAGGGGTAATGAGAACTGAACCCCAGCACGGTGGCCTATGAGACCGCGACAGAGTGAAGTCTATCAGGGGTAATGAGAACTGAACCCCAGCCCTCGTGCTCGCTGGTATAGGTGGCCAAGAAGTCTATCAGGGGTAATGAGAACTGAACCCCAGCTAGCCGATTGTTCTTAGGCATGTTGGTTGAAGTCTATCAGGGGTAATGAGAACTGAACCCCAGCTGGACGTTGACGGGCTAGCGATGGGCGGAAGTCTATCAGGGGTAATGAGAACTGAACCCCAGCTTCGGATACGGCTAAAAATTCCCATAAGGAAGTCTATCAGGGGTAATGAGAACTGAACCCCAGCTTATTCAGATACGTTGTCATTATTGTTTGAAGTCTATCAGGGGTAATGAGAACTGAACCCCAGCATCATGTGGGATACCGACGTATCCGATGAAGTCTATCAGGGGTAATGAGAACTGAACCCCAGCAAGATTGGCTAACGAATTATCGCCGCCCGAAGTCTATCAGGGGTAATGAGAACTGAACCCCAGCACCAACACGGACTCCATTCTCCGCGTTGTAAGTCTATCAGGGGTAATGAGAACTGAACCCCAGCCCGGTAACCATTGACCCCTCCCCCGCTCTGCGCTATTTTGGGAACCTATACCAATAGAGGAGGAATTATGCTGCTAGCTGAGGCATTAGCGGAACGCGCCCAGGCGCAGGAGCGCCTCAATAGCCTGCACGAGCGGCTGCTCGCCGTGGTTCGCGTGCAGGAGGGCGATACCCCGGAGGAGGATCCGCAGGAGCTGCTGCGCGAGCTCGACGGCGTGGCTGGGCGCATCGATGAGCTGGTTCAGGCCATTAATGCGACGAATATCGCCACCGCCTTCGATGAGAAGATGAACCTGATGGAAGCCCTCGCGCTGCGCGACGGCCTTTTGCGCAAGCGCCGCATCTACCACGACTTGGCACAGCGTGCGGGCACGCGCTCGGATCGCTATTCCCGCAACGAGATTAAGTTTGTCTCCACCATCCCGGTGGCGGATATGCGCAAGCGCGTCGACGATCTATCTAAGCAGTACCGCGAGCTAGATACCCGCATCCAGCAGCTGAACTGGAATACCGAACTGAAAAACGGATAGTCATATCGCGCGCTGCTTAAAGCGCGCGATGGTAGCCCACACACCTGCAGCGAGCAGGCCCCCACCCTGGAGGGGAAATTCCTGGGACACAGGCCCCCTTTAGCGCTTTAAGGGGCGGGGAGTTCGAGTCTCCCCACGGCATGGAGTACCGCGCTGGTATGGCGTACACGGGTACATTGCGAGGCGAAGCCCTCGTAGTATCGCGTATTGATTATTACCGGCCTGCTGGGCAGCGTGTGTGGGTGAGGGTTGGGAATGGGGACTATTCTTCTTTTGCCACTAAGCTGGCCTTTATGAGCGAGCAGAGAAAGTACAGCACCGATAATCCCTTTCGATCGGAATTGTGGCATACCGTAGAAGGGTTTGAAGACCTGACGGATATCACCTATCACCGGCTCAACGGCGAGGGCCGCAAGAACGGCATCGTGCGCATTGCCTTTGACCGCCCGGAGGTGCGCAATGCGTTTCGCCCGCATACCGTAGACGAGCTCTACCGTGCCTTGGATCACGCACGCCGCACGCCGGATGTGGGCACGATTTTGCTCACCGGCAATGGGCCGTCCGAAAAGGATGGCGGCTGGGCGTTTTGTTCCGGCGGCGACCAGCGCATTCGCGGCCGCTCCGGATACCGCTACGCCACCGAGCACGCCCATGATGACGCCACCGCGGATGAATCCACCGTGGACACTGCCCGCGAGAAGGTGGAGGGCGGACGCTTGCATATCCTCGAGGTCCAACGCCTTATCCGCACCATGCCCAAGGTGGTCATCGCCGTGGTCAATGGTTGGGCGGCCGGCGGCGGACACTCGCTGCACGTGGTCTGCGATATGACGGTCGCCTCCCGCCAAGAGGCGCGCTTCAAGCAGACGGATGCGGACGTGGGATCCTTCGACGCCGGCTATGGCTCGGCGTACCTGGCCAAGATGGTGGGCCAGAAATTCGCCCGCGAAATCTTCTTCTTGGGCCGCACCTACGATGCCCAGCGCATGTTTGAGATGGGCGCGGTCAACGAGGTCGCGGACCACGCCGAGCTTGAAGACGCCGCCATCCGCATGGGCCAGGAGATTAATATGAAATCCCCCACCGCCCAGCGCATGCTGAAATTCGCCTTCAACCTCACCGATGATGGCCTGATGGGCCAGCAAGTCTTCGCCGGCGAGGCCACCCGCCTGGCCTATATGACCGACGAGGCTGTCGAGGGCAAGGAGTCCTTCCTAGAAAAGCGCGAGCCCAACTGGGATAGCTTCCCGTACTACTACTAATGCTTATCGCTTTTTGTATCGGCATTGCCGTCGTTGCCACGGGTGCGCTCGTGGTCGGGCGCATTGTGTTGCTGCGCGGCATACGCAAGGCGAAAAAAGACGAATCCCGCCCCTTCGACGGTTAAAATCGCCTCCGTGACTATCCTCTCCCCGCTTCCGGTTGATCCGCATAACCCGGCCAGCATCCTCCCCGATTTGGAGGCCGCCATTGCTGGCCAAGGGTGCTTTTTACCGCTCCCGCTTGCCGACGCCACCCGTGCCACCCTCCTGCGCAATACCCAACGCGCCGGCGAGCCCATAGACCCAGACATCGCACTCGTGATGTCCACCTCTGGCTCCACCGGCACGCCGAAGGGCGCGCAGCTTACCCCAGCAAACCTGGTAGCCAGCGCTGATGCCACCCACCAGGTGCTCGGCGGCACCGGCCAGTGGTTACTCGCCATGCCGGCCCACCACATCGCCGGCATCCAGGTGCTGGTGCGCTCGCTGGTAGCGGGCGTCGATCCGCTATGCATGGATCTCAGCGAGGGCTTCGATATCCCTACCTTCGCCCGCGCGGCCGCAGAGCTCGACCGCACTGGCGACCGCACCTATACCGCGCTGACCCCGCTGCAATTGGCCAAGGCCATGGATTCGGTCGAGGGGATCGACGCGCTGCGCACTTTCGATGCCATCCTGGTCGGCGGCGCAGCCATCAACCCGCGCCTGCGCGCAGCGGCCGAGGAGCTGGGCATTGCAGTAGTGGCGACGTATGGATCCTCCGAAACCGCCGGTGGCTGCGTCTACGATGGCCGGCCGATTCCCGGCGCGCAGGTCCGCGTCCAGGACGGCCGCATCCTCTTGGGCGGGCCCACCATCGCCCACGGCTACCGCAACGCGCCCGAGCACCAGGCCTTCCGCGAGCCAGGCTGGTTCGCCACTTCCGACGGCGGCTTCATCGACGCCGGCACCCTCACCGTCACCGGCCGACTGGATAATGTCATCGATTCCGGTGGCCTCAAGCTGCATCCCGAGGCGCTAGAAACCGAAATCCTCAAGGTTAAGGGCGTGGACCATGCCTGCGTCGTCGGCGTGCCGCACCCGCGGCTCGGCCAGGCAATCATGGCGGCGTATACCGGCTGGGCCGATATCGGCGATATCCTCGAAGCCCTCGAGGACGCCGAGCTTCCCCGCTGGCAGATACCGAAAGACATCAAGCGCCTTGCGGAATTTCCCACGGCCGGGCCAGGCAAGATAGACCGCCGGGCGGTGGCGCGCATCTTCGGCGCTTAGCCACCTTCCACGTCGCGCACCGCGATATCGCGCGCCGCGGATTCACCGAGGGAAAAGCTGGCCCCATTATCCACGCTGACCTCTAGGAGGCCGGCTACCGGCGGGGCAACGACGGTCAGCCGCACGCCCGGACGCACCCCGTGTTTGTCCAAGTAGCGCAGGAATTCGCCATCGGCGTCATTGACCTGTTCCATGGTGACGGGAGAGTTGGGTGGGACGTCGGCAAGCGAAATGCGCGAGAGCGGCTCAGCCGTGCCATCGGCCGCCGGAATGGGATCGCCGTGGGGATCGCGCGCAGGGGCGCCGAGGAAAGCATCGATGCGCTCGACAAACCTATCGGAGGTCGCATGCTCTAGCATTTCGGCTTCCTCATGCACCTCGTCCCAGGTATAGCCCAAGGTGCGTACCAAAAAGGTCTCGAGCAGGCGGTGGCGGCGCACCATAGCCACGGCCAATTCGCGACCTTCCCTGACCAGCCGGACGCCAAAGTAACGCTCGTGTTCCACGAGTCCCTTGGCCGCGAGGCGCTTGACGGCCTCGGAGGTGGTGGGCAGCTTTTGGCCGGCAGCCTTGGCCAGATCACCGAGCGGCATGGTGGTATCGCGTCCCGCTTTTTCCTCGTGGTTCCACAAAATCTTGAGGTAATCCTGGGTGCGTTCGGGCAGCTCGCTTACGTGCATTCACCCCATCGTAGTTCATCCTATTGCTTCCATCAGCTTCAATATGTATGTTTTTAGAAGTTCACTTCATTGAACTTTGGTATTCATTTCTAATTTAAGGACTTTTCTTTGCAGAAAACCACCGCACTTCCCCTCGCCGTACTGCTCGCCGCTACTACGCTAACGGCCTGCTCAAGCGGCGATGACAACCACGGAGATAGCCTAAAAATCTTCGCCACCACCGGCTACTTGGCCGATGCTGCAGCCAACCTCGCCCCCGAAGCCGATATCACCACCATGGTCGGCCCCGGCGGTGATCCGCACACCTACCAGCCCACCACGCACGATATTGAGGCTATGAAGGACGCCGACCTCGTACTCTGGAATGGCCTCCACCTCGAGGCCCAGATGGTGGACCAGCTCAAGTCCCTGGGAGACAAGCAGCTCGCGGTGGGCGATCAGCTCGATGAACAAGATCTCCTGCCCTGGCCGGAACAAGGAAAGGGCGGCGAGCAACTCTATGATCCGCATATCTGGAATAGCCCCAAGCTGTGGAGCCAGGCCGTCGAGAGCATCGGCGACAAACTTGGCGATATCGATTCCGAGCACGCCGCGGACTACTCCACTGCCGCCGATAACTACGAAAGCCAGATCGCCGCTGCACAAGACAAGGCTAAGAAGGAACTCGCTGCTGCGAAGCCCCGGGTGCTCATCACCGGCCATGATGCTTTCAACTACTTTGGCAAAACCTTCGACTTTGACATCCACGCCACCGATTTCGTGACCACCGAGGCCACAAAATCCGCCACCGAGATTTCCGCTCTGGCCGATACCATCGCCGATAAGAAGGTCCCCGTCATCTTCAAGGACAATCAAGCCAACCCACAGGCCATCACCTCGCTGCAGCAGGCCGTGGAGTCCCGCGGTTGGAAGGTTACCGTCTCGGACGAGGAGCTCTTCGCCGATACCCTCGGACCCGACGCGCCCACCGATACCTACCTGGGGGCTTTCGAGCACAACGCACACACCGTGGCAAAGGCCTTAAGCTAATGCTGCGCGCCACCCACCTCACCGCAGGCTATCCGCGCACGCCCCTGCTTGCCGACGCCACCTTTGCCCTCACTCCCGCCACCATCACCGGCCTCGTGGGCGCCAACGGCTCCGGCAAGTCCACCCTTGTGCGCACCTTGGTGGGCTTGCTTCCACCGCTTAACTGCGAATCGCTCACCTTTGATGGCACCAACCTTGCCCATTTCCGCCACCGGCTCGGTTACATGCCGCAGCACGCGGATATCGATTGGGATTTTCCGGCCACGGCCTTCGACGTCGCGCTTATGGGCCGCACCGCCGGCCTGCGCTGGTGGCAGTGGCCGAGCCGCGCCGATAAGCGCGTCGCTCACGACGCGCTCGCCCGCACCGGAATGCAAGAGCACTCGCACCTGCCCATTTCGGCCTTGTCCGGCGGGCAGCGCCAGCGCGTCTTACTCGCTCGCACGCTCGTGAGCGATCCTGAGCTCATTATCTTGGATGAGCCCTTTGCTGGGGTCGACGCCGCAAGCCAGCGCGCCATCATGGAGGTACTGCAGAATCTGCGCGCCGATGGCGCCACCATCTTGCTGGTCCATCACAACTTGGCAGAAGTCGCCGATTTCTGTGATGAGGTCCTCATGGTGGGCCAAGGCCACCTCATCGCGGCCGGGCCTACTAAGCAGGTGCTCACCGAATCCGCCATCGCCGACATGTTTTGCCTGCCCTCATGAACCCACTAGAACTCTTTCAGGATTTCACCTATACGCAGGCGCTTTGGGGCACCGTACTCATCGGAGCCTGCGCCGGCGCGCTCGGCCCGCTGGTCTATGTGCGCCGCACCAGCCTGCTCGCTGATGCCATCTCGCATTCCTCCCTGCCTGGCCTGCTGGTCGCCTTCGTCGTGGCCACGGCCTTAGGGTGGGACGGCCGCAATATCTGGCTGCTTTCTGCCGGCGCCATCCTCACCGGCACACTGGCCGTCGGCTGTATTCACCTGATTCCACGGCTGGCCCCGCTCGGCCCAACCACCGCGATGGCCGCTACGCTTACCACATTCTTCTCCATCGGCATGCTGCTCATGCAGCATATTTCCCGCCAGCCCTTGCCCGGCAAGGCCGGCATCCAAGATTACCTGCTGGGAAACGCGTCCACGCTCACGCGCGCCGATGTGAGTTCTGCGCTCGTCATTGGCGGCGGCGTCTTGCTAATTCTTTCTTCGGTACACACTCGGCAAGCCACCGTCGCCTTTGACGCCCCCTTTGCCCGCGTAGCCGGCATTCGCACCATGGCCTTAAATGCCCTCAGCTTCCTCTCCTTAACCGCCGTCACGGTTATAGGCGTCAAGGTGGTCGGCGTGGTCCTCATGGTGGCCGTAATCATCAGCCCGGCCGCGGCCGCCCGCCCCTGGGTTCACCGCCTGCTTCCCTTCATTGCACTAGCCGGCTTCCTAGGCGCGCTTACTGCCGCCGTGGGTTGCTACCTTTCTATCGCCTTTGGCCCGCTGCCTACCGGCCCCATCATCGTGCTGGTGCAAGCCGCCACCGTAGCGTTCAGCCTCGTCACCAGAAAGCTTCGACCATGACCCTTGCCGCTACCGCTTGCCTGCTTGCCGTCCTTACCGCCGTAACATGCGCGCTGCCCGGCACTTTTGTAGTTCTACAGGGACAGGCCATGCTTATCGACGGCATCGGTCATGCCGTCCTCCCCGGCATCGCCGTGGGCTACCTTTTAACCTCCGATATCGACTCCCCGCTGCTGCTTATTACCGCCGCGGCCGGTGCCCTGGCCGTCGCGCTCGGCACGCGGTGGCTGCAGCGCAGCGCGCTGGTTACTGCCGATGCCGCCCTAGGCCTCATCTTCCCCGCCCTCTTTGCCGCCGGCGTCATCCTCATCTCTACCCGAATGAGCCACGTACATATCGATGTCCACGCCGTCTTGGTTGGCGATGTTAACCTCGCCGCCTTTTCCAATCCCCACTACTGCTATGTCATGGCCGCCGTGCTCGCCGCGAATGCGATCTTTTTTGCCCTTTCCCTGCCGCGTCTTGCTGCTATATCTTTTGACGCCGCGTTCTGCACCGTGCGCGGGGTCCGCTCCCGTGCTGTACAGACAGCGTTTATGGCGGTAGTTGCCTGCACGGCTACTGCCGCTTTTCACGCCGCCGGCGCCATGCTGGTAATCGCCTTGATGGTCTTTCCCACCATGACCGCGCGGCTTTTCACCCGCCGCGTGCCTACCCTAATGCTCACCGCTTGCGGCATCGCGGCACTCAGCGCAGTCGCAGGATTCTGGCTGGCCTATTGGCTTGATGCGGCCACCTCCGCCGCGATGACGGTCACCAATGCCACTCTTTTCTTCGCGGCACTAGCCGCCTATCGGCTGCGCCGTCGCGCCTACCTTGGCTAATTGCCGCCCGCGCGTGACGCAGTGGCACAATAGTGGCTATGTCTGCCTCCAAGTCTGCCCCGCATTCCAAGGACCATTCCGCCGGCCGTTTCTCCGCCACTGCCCAGGATTGGCTCGAGGGCGCACGCCCACATACCTGGGCTAATGCGTTCGCGCCCGTCGTTGCGGGCACCGGCGCGGCATTCGGCATCGACGGCGGCCACGTGGGCCGCGCGCTCCTCGCACTCATCGTGGCATGGGCGCTTATCATCGGCGTGAACTACGCCAATGACTATTCCGATGGCATCCGCGGCACTGACGATGACCGCACCGGTCCCCAGCGTCTCACTGGCGGCGGCCTGGCCCGCCCGCAGCAGGTGAAACTCGCCGCCTTCGCCGCGTTCGCTGTGGCCGGGATCGCCGGCATCGCGCTGTCTTTTGCAGCGCACGCCTGGTGGCTCATCCTCGTCGGCGCGCTGTGCATCGCCGGCGCGTGGTTTTATACCGGCGGCAAGAACCCGTATGGCTATCGCGGGCTCGGCGAGGTCGCCGTCTTTATCTTCTTCGGGCTCGTCGCCGTGCTCGGCACCGAATTCACCCAGGCCGGCCGCCTGTCATGGTCGGGCCTCGCGCTGGCCGTGGGCATCGGCGCGATGAGCTCCGGCGTCAACTTGGTCAACAATATCCGCGATATTCCCTCCGACGCCGAAACCGGCAAGATTACGCTCGCCGTGCGGCTTGGCAACGAGAAGGCGCGCCTGCTCTTTACGGTGCTGCTCCTGCTGCCTTTCTTGCTGACTATCGGCATTGCCTTTGGTAGCTGGCTCGCACTCGCCGGCCTGGTCTATTTCCCCTTCGCGCTGCGCGCCATCCGCACCGTCAACCGCGGCGCCCAAGGCCCAGAGCTTATCCCCGTGCTCGGCCTGACCGGCCGCGCGATGCTCCTGTGGGCGATTATCGAGGCCGCCGCGCTCATCCTCGTCTAGTCCTGCGCGGCGCGGCCTTCCAGCTCCGCCTGGACCCAGCGCTTGTGGGCCTTGCGCTGGGCGGAGTACTCGGCCAGCGTCTGGGTGGCCTCGATGCGCCACTTTTTAAAGATCAGCATCGATAGCGGCAGCGCCACAAAGAGCGCCAGCAGCGCCGCGATGAGCACCGGGATGGGAAAGCCGATGGCGAAGGCCAAAAGCTCAATCACCACGGTCAAAGCGATAAAAAGTACTACGCGGGCGAGCCCGTACTTCCACAGCGCCGCGCGCGAACGGCGGCGCAGTTCTGGGTCCGGCTTGGGTGGCTCAGGATTATGCGTCATGGGGGTTGATTGTACGCGGTGCAGGTAAGATCTCGAGCATGGGCCGAATCATCCTCCTTTTACTCTTTGTTCTCGCCGCTTACTTGGTGTGGAAGGCCTTCGGGCCCTCGACATGGAAAAAGCGCGAGGTGGAACAACCCCGCGCTATCAAAGGCCCCGACGATGACGAGGAATTCCTCTGGAACTTAGAAAAGGAGCGCTTCAAGCAGCGCCGCGCACAGGAGGCAGAAGAAGAAAAACGCCGCCAGCGCCGCAATCGCGGCACCGACGGCGACAAGGACTAGGAATCCTTCGGCACGAAGCGCATCTCCAAGCCGAGGGCCTCGGCCACGGCGGTAATCTTTTCCCACCGCACGCCCGCTCCACCGTGCTCGATGGTGTGGAGAGTGGAGCGGGAGATACCGGCGGCGTCGGCAAGCTGCTGCTGCAAAATGCCCAACTCGCGGCGGCGATCGGCAAATTGTGCGCCCAGCCCCAAAATCACCGCATTATCGCCAGCCGGCTTTCCCTGCTTATGGCGCGGGCTCGTATGCTCCGCCATCTAGTTCAGCCCCGCATAGGAATGCAGGCCGGAGACGACCATATTGATAAAGAACAGGTTGAAGACCATCAGCGCCATCGCCATGACGTTGATCCACGGCGCCGCCTTGCGGAAGGCCGGCGTCGCACGCGCATGCAGGTATGCGGCATACAGGATCCAGGTGGCAAAGGACACGGTCTCCTTCGGGTCCCAACCCCAGAAGCGGCCCCAGGCGGACTCGGCCCAGATGGCGCCCAAGATGATGCCCAGACCCAAGGTCGGCAGGGTGATAACAGCCAGGCGGTAGGCCAGCTGGTCAATCTTCGCGGCAGAAGGCAACGGGCGGGCCACCGCACCGAAGAAGCCATGCTCGGCATGCTTCGGTTGCGCCATACGGAACAGCGTCAGCAGCGAGACAATGCCGGAGATAATACCGATGGACGCGCCCAAAGAAACCACGGTGACGTGGATGGGCAGCCAGTGCGATTGCAGCGCCGGCACCACCGGGGCAGACTCGGCATAGAGCTTGGTGGAACCATAAAACATCAGCGCGAGGGTCGGGGTGAGCAGCCACGGCCACACGGTGCGCCATTCCTTGCGCTGCATGGCAATATTGCCCACCAGCAGCACACCGAAGCTCACCATCAGCACGTACTCGTACAGGTTGCCAAACGGGAAACGGCCGGTAGCCAGGCCACGCAGCACAATCGCCGCGGCGTGCAGGGCAATGCCCACCCACATCAGCGCGCTGGTCATGCCGCCGAGCTTATCGGCCTTGCGCTCCTTTTCCTGCAGCTCATCGGCCGTGATTCCGGAAGAGGACTGGGCAACCTCGCCGGCATAGCTCTGCTTGTCGACGTCCCCAGCGCCCGCCCCCACCAAGACCTTCGCGGCCTTGGACTTCACGGCGCGGCGGCCCTCGATGATGCCCTGCATGCGGCCGTAGTAAAACAGCGACAAAAAGAGCGCGACGCAGTACAACACAAAGGTGGTCTGCACCGCGATATCCGAGAAATTAGACAGATTCTGATCGATCTGCATGAATGCTCCTAGCCTTCACACGTGCGGGATAAGTGCTGATTACCTTACTCAGCGAAACGACCCAATCCAACTTTTGTTGGATCGGGCCGGGGCGCTAGTCATCGGTATAAAGTTCGTCTTCTTCGACCTCGTCTGGGTCTGGCAGCTCCAGCAGCCCGCGGTGCAGCTCGTGGAACTCCTCGGACCAGCCGGCGCGGTCGGTGCGGGCGAGGCCGCCCATCTCCACGTCGGTGCCGCCGGCCGCGTTCGGCCGCAGGCGGATGTAGACGCGGCGGCGCTTAATTATCAGCGATCCCACCAAGGAAATGAGCATCACCAGCGCGGAGGCCAGCACCCACTTCTGGAAAGGATCATAAGAGACCTGGTAGTTGGCGAACTCGCTGGCGCCGTCGAAGGTGATCTTCGTGCCATCGTCCAAGGTGACGTCCTCGCCCTGGTTGAGGTTCACGCGGTCAATCTTTTGTAGCTGGCCGGACTGCACCAGGTTCGGGTCCAGCGAGAAAAAGGACTGCGGGGTGCCGGTGTCCAGGCCGGCATCACCGCGGTAGATATCGATGGCCATCGCCGGATCCTGCAGCCCGGGATATGCGGACTGCAGCAGCTTGCCGTTCTCACCAGCCCACTCGGCCGTGGGCGCGAAGAGACCCTGGATGGCGATTTGGTTCTGGCGGCGGTCATAGAGATCTGGATGCATGCCGGCCGGCGGGTCGAAGCGCATCGCGCCGGAGGACAAGAAGAAGGTCGTGTCATTCGGCTGGAACTGAATGGTCTGGGTGCGCTTTTCGCCATTGGGCCATTCCACCGTGACCGTCGGCGCGTAGCCGTGGCCCTGCAAGTAGACGCGGTTGTGCGCCAAGCGCAGCGGGTGGTTGACCTTAAGCTCATAGTCCTTCCACTCGGAGTCATCCTTGTAGATGTCCTCGCCCTCCGCATAGGAGACGTTGGAAGTAAACATCTCCGCCTGGCCGTTGGGCAGGTATTCCGCCGCGAAGTCATGGGCGACGAAGCAGAAGGGGTGGAGACCGGTGCCGTCGAAAAGCGGGCCGGCACGGAAGGAGTCAAAATTGGACGTGGAAGTATTGCAGAACTCCGTGGACTGGTCCAAGGTCTGACCGCCACCCTGCGATCCGGACTCGGTGACCACGATGACCTGGCCCTCGTAGTTGACCAAGCGGCCAGCGGCAACGGTCACCAAGATGGCCACCAGTGCCACGTGGAAGATCAGGTTGGCCAGCTCGCGGCCGTAGCCGCGCTCCGCGGAAAAGGTGTGCACGCCGGCGCGGTCTTCTTCGGGGGAGTACTCGGCCACGCGCCACTTCTTCAGGCGCTTTTTGATTTCTGCGGATAGCTCGTCCTCGCTCTTATCCGAATGCCCCTCGGCTGCCAGCGGCAGCTTGTGGAGGTACTTCGGCGCGCGCGTTGGCGGGGTCTTCCACGCCTTGTAGTGATCCCAGGAGCGCGGCAGGATGCAGCCCACTAGGGAAATGGCCAAAAGGATGAAGATGGCCTGGAACCAGACGGAAGAAAAGACGTCGAAAAGCTGCAGCTTGTCGTAGATCTTCGCTACGTTGCCGTTGGACTCGATGAAGTCCTGCACGTTCTGCTCGTTGAGGTCGCGCTGCGGCAGCAAGGAACCGGGAATCGCGGCCAGCGCCAGCAAGAAAAGCAGCGCCAGTGCCGTGCGCATGCTGGTCAGCCAATGCCAGGCTTTGCGGAAATATTTCACGTCTCTCCTAAATCAGGGTGGCGCCGTAGTCCACGGTCCACTGGCGGATGAGGCTAATAAACTCGCCCCACAGGCCGGTTACCAGGGCCAGGCCGACGAGGATCATGGCCACGCCGCCGATGACCTGGATGGTATGCGAGTGCTTGCGGGCCCACGAAATCGAGCGCATCGCCCGCGCGGAGCCCAGCGCCACCAGCAGGAACGGCAGGCCCAAGCCCAGGCAATAAAAGATGATGAGCAGCACGCCGCGCGCGGCCGTCATGCCTTCGGTGCCCGCCGATACGGAAATAATGGCGGCCAGCGTTGGGCCCAAGCACGGCGTCCAGCCCAGCGCGAAAATCCCGCCCAGCAGCGGCGCGCCCAGCCAGGTGGTCCAACGCTTCGGTGCCATGCGGGTGTCCTTTTGCAGCGCCGGGATCGCGCCGAGGAAAACCGCACCCATCAGGATGGTCACGCCGCCGCCGATGCGCATGAGCGTCTCCTCATTGAGCCGGAGCGCGGAAATCGCGCCGAATACGGAGACCGTCGCCAGCAGGAAAACCACGGTAAATCCCAGGATGAACAAGGCGGCGGCCAGTACCACGGCCCATTGCCTGCGCTTGCCGACGCCCACCCCCAACTCGCCGTCAAACGTAACCTCGCCGCCCACCACGCCGGCTAAGTAGGAAATATAGCCAGGCACCAGTGGGATCACGCACGGGCTGGCAAAACTCACCAGCCCCGCCACGGCGGCCGCGAACAGGCCCAGAATGAGTGGGCCGGAGGTCGCGGCCTCGGCAAAAGAGTTGCCGATGCTCGCTGCGTTGTCCATTTATTCCTTTTCTAATTTGTCCACTACGTCCATGACGTCCTTGGTGGTGATACTCCGCAAAAAGACCGTAGCCGGGCGGTGCTGTTTGTCCAAGACTATGGTGGTCGGGACCACGGAGGTGGGTACGCCGCCTAGGGCCGCCGCGGTCTTAAACGGTGGATCGTAGATGGAGGGGTAGGTCAGGCCATTATCCTTGAGAAAGTCATTGGACACCTGCGGGTTATAGTCGCGCACATTAATGCCCAAGACAGTGCCAATCTTCCGCTTCTGTAGCTCGGAGTGGATCTCTTGCAGGTCATCGGCCTCGGCGCGGCACGGAGCGCACCACTGGCCCCAGGAGTTGAGCACGACGATTTCGCCCTCATAATCCTCCAAGGAAATGGTCTTATCTCTATCGCGCACATCCTCGCCAGAGAAGGTGCGCAGCGGCTTGCGCTCAGATTCCTCGTAATTGATGACCTTTTCGCCGCCGGGCGTGATGAACTCGAAGTTGCCGCCGGTAGCAACCGCGTTTTGCGCTTTATCGGCGTCTTGCGAGCAACTGGCAAGCGGCAGCGCGATCGCTGCCGCCGCCAGCACCGCGCCGACCGCGCGTCTGCATTGTAGTGCCATTAAATCTCCTGGGCCGGCGAGGAGTAGAAGATGTCGGTGACCTGATTATCCTCAAAAAGCAGCGAGGTAACCGAGGCCAAGTCGCATTCGCGATTCCACGGCGCGTGCGGCAGGCGCTGGCCCAGCACGGTGCGCTGCACCATCACGATGGGCAGCTGGTGGCTCACCAAGATCGCCTCGTGGCCGGCCGCGGCGGTGCGGGCGCGCTCGATGGAGCCCAGCATGCGCTCGGCAATCTGCTCATAGGGCTCGCCCCACGAGGGCTCTAGCGGGTTGACCAGCAGCGGCCAGCGGCGCGGATTCCACAGCGCGGAACGCAGGCCCTTGGTGCGCAGGCCCTCGAAGCGGTTGCCGGACTCGATGAGCGTCTTATCGACGTCCACGTCCAACCCCGTTGCCTTAGCAATCGGCCGCGCGGTCTCTTGGGCTCGCTGCAGCGGCGAGGCCGCTAGGTAGGTCACGTCATGGTCGCGGAAGGATTCCGCGGTGCGCGCCGCCATGGAATGCCCGCGCGAGGACAGGTGATAGCCCGGGATGCGACCGTAGAGGATCTTCTCTGGGTTGTGGACCTCGCCGTGGCGCACGAGGTGAACGATAGTGCGTGTCATGTCTCTCCTTAGTTCGCGGGACGCGCAGCGGCCGCAGCTTGGGCGGCGGGCTTGAGGGCGGCTTCGATGAGTTCGAAGTCGGCGTCGGTAAGTGCATCCGAGACAAACCAGGTCTCGAATGGGCTCGGCGCGACGTAGATGCCGTTATCCAGCAGGGCGTGGAAGAACGGGGTGAAGCGGAAGGTCTCGGCCGCCTGCATATCGGCGAAGTTGCGGCCCTCGCCCTCGGCAAAGCGGATGGAGAACATCGAAGACGCCCGCTGGATGTGGTGCGCTACTCCCTCGGCCGATAGCGCGGAAGAAATCATGCCGGTCAGGCGGTCCGCGTTGGCCTGCAAGCGCTCGTAGAGCGATTCATCGGCCAGCTCCAAAGACTTCAGGCCGGAGGCCATGGCGACTGGGTTTCCGGACAGCGTGCCAGCCTGGTAGACCGGCCCTTCCGGCGCAAGGTAGTCCATAACTTCGGCGCGGCCGCCGAAAGCAGCGGCCGGCAGGCCGCCGGAGACGACCTTGCCGAAGGTCACCAAGTCCGCCGCCACGCCGTCGACGCCATACCAGCCCTTATAGGAGGTGCGGAAGCCGGTCATGACCTCGTCGAGGATGAGGAGGGCGCCGTCTTCATGGGCGACGTCGGCAAGCGCAGCATTGAAGCCCTCCTCCGGTGCCACGGTGCCCATGTTGCCGGCCGAGGCCTCCGCAATAATGCAAGCAATCTCGCCTGGGTGCTGCGCAAATGCCTCGCGCACGGCCTCGATATCGTTATAAGGCACAACGATGGTATCGGCCGCCGTCGCACCCGTCACGCCCGGGGAATCCGGCAGCGCAAAAGTCGCCACGCCGGAGCCAGCCGAGGCCAACAGCGCGTCCACATGGCCGTGGTAGCAACCCTCGAACTTCAACACCTTGGCGCGGCCGGTGTAGCCGCGGGCCAGGCGCACTGCAGACATGGTGGCCTCGGTGCCGGAGTTGACCATGCGCACCTTATCGGCCGCGGTGCGCGACACAATGGCCTCCGCCAGCAAAGCCTCACCCTCGGTGGGCGAGCCAAAGCTCAAGCCACCCGCTGCGGCCTGCTGCACGGCCTCCACAATCTCTGGGTGCGCATTGCCGTGGATCATCGGGCCATAGGAGCTGACCAGGTCAACGTACTCGTTGCCGTCGGCATCCCACAGGCGCGAGCCCGCACCGCGCTCAATCACGCGAGCCTGGCCACCCACGGAGCCAAATGCGCGCACCGGCGAGTTCACCCCGCCCGGAATCACCTTGGAGGAACGCTCAAACCACTGTTGCGACTGGGAAGTATTAGGCATGTCTGACATTCTAGCGATTCGCGCGCTATACAAAAGTTGGAGTGCGCGATTCACAGTCAGCCGCTAAACTTCGGGGCGTTGCACGTTTCAATTCGGGGGGATTTTTCAATGCAGCGCACTCTCATTTTCGCTATTCTGGCCGCTTTCTGCCTCGCCGGCTGCGCCCATCCCGAGCGGCCGCTGCCCACCTCGGTGGGTGCCACCCCGCTTGCCGACGCCCCCTCCTGGCAGCCCCCTCCCCGCCCGCTCGCCCCGCGCGACCTTCCTCGGGAGGACAAGCCGGCCGCTCCTTCGCCGCCGTCCGAGCAGCCTTCTCCGTCGGACGCGGCACCCGCTCCTGCGTCTGGTTTGCGTCCTGCCCCAGCGCCCGCGCCCCAGCAGCGGCCCGCACCCGCCCCTGCACCGGCACCCCGCCCGCTACCTGCGGCGCCGGCCCCACGCCCACCTGCGCGGGATAAAAGCGGCCTGCCGAACCTGAATATCCCGCCGCACGAGGTCCGCGGGCGCATCGAAGACGCGGTGCCTGATGTGCCGGCCGTGCCCGCCGTGCCTGCGCCCGCCCCGCCGGAGTTGCCGCTGCCGCCTGCGCCGCGCATTCCGGGCCTCTAGCTCACCGCTTTCAGCCCCACGATGCCGCCGATGATCATGGCGAGGAATAGCACCTTCCACGCCGTGGCGGCCTCGTGTCCGGCGGCGAAGGAATAAATAACCGCCACCGACGCGCCAACGCCCGCCCACACCGCATAGGCCGTGCCCACCGGGATGCTGCGCATCGCCCAGGCCAGCCCGCCCATGGAAATCGCGCAAGCCACGAGGAAAATGAGCGAGGGCCACAGGCGAGTAAAACCTGCGGACTTATCCAGCGCCGCCGCCCACACGGCCTCGAATGCGCCGGAGAAAATCAAGATGAACCACGCCATAGCTGCTTCCTGGCCGTCCTTTCGCGTCGCCGGGTACGGCTCCCTCGTCCGGGGCCCGCACGAAAGGCGGCGAGCCTGCACCCAATGATGGCACACTGGGAAAGCATGAGGATTGCATTTCTTGGAACTGGCCGCATGGGAACCGAACTAGCCCGCCGCCTGCTCAATGAGCAAGACGGCATCGAATTGACCGTCTGGAACCGCACCGCCGAGCGCGCCCAACCGCTGGTGGAGGAAGGCGCCGAGCTCGCCACCTCGCCCACCGAGGCCGTAGCGAACGCCGAGGTCATTATTACCTCTCTCTTCGGGCCTGACGATGTCCGCGAGGTCGTCATTGAGCCGCAGCTCATCCCCGCGGGCGTGACGTGGATCGACACCACCACCGTCTCGCCCAACGATGCCCGCGAGTTCGCCGCCGCCGTGGAAACCTACGTCCACGCCCCAGTCGTCGGCACGCTCGGCCCGGCCCGCGAGGGCAAGCTCGGCGTCTATGTGGGCACGCCTGACGACGCCCGCCGCGAGCAAGCCATGTCCCTCGCCGAGTCCTGGGCGGGCGAAGACAAGCTCATCGGAGTGGAGGCGGCGGCCACGGCGGCCATCGGAAAGCTGCTGGCGAACCTCGCGCTCGCCGTCACTGCCGAGGGCCTGCTCGAAGCCCTGCAACTCGGCGAGTCCGAGGGCCTGGACTCCGAGGTGGTACTGCAGATGCTCGATATCACCGGTCTGTCATTCATCGCCAATATGAAGGCGCCGTTTATCACCGGCGAGCGCAATACCGACCCGGGCGATTTCACCGTCGACGCCCTAGCCAAGGACGCCAAGCTCATGGAGATGACCTCCAACAAGCCGCTGCCCGCCCTGACCGCCGCCATCGGCCGCTTCGAGGAAATGCAGGCCATGGGCCACGGGGATCAGGACTTCTCCTCCATCTTCGTCTTCCGCAATAAGGGCTAGTTATCCACAGGCCCTCCGGGCGCGCGGGCCGAAATTCCCCCTTTGGGCCCTAGTTATCCACAGGTTCGCGCGCTCGCCCTCGCGCGGGTTGCGCGCCGTGGCTTAGGCTGCGGGGCATGACAGCTCTTCAGACTTATCTTGCGGCCCTGGCGCCTGGCATCGACATCGTTGCCGGGTGCGCCGGCATGTCTGAAGACCAGCTGCGCGCCGCCGGTGCGCCCAATAACACGGCCCGCACTTTGCTCACGCTTGCCGACGCCCTCTTTGCCCCCACCTCCTTCACCCGCCAGCAACGCCAGGCGGTTACCGCCGCGCGCGACCGCGCCCACCCGCTACCCACGCTGGAGGTTATCGAGCGCTACGCATCCCGCGCTAAGACCAAGCGCGATGCCTGGCGCCTGCGCGTGGAGCTGTGCCGCACTGCCGCCGATACCGATGAGATGGAAAAGCTGGCGCACAAGAAGCTGCGCGAGCTCAATCCCCCAGCCCCGCCGCGCCCCGGCGTGCGCATCCGCCGCCGCAAGGACGCGCCGTGGACCCTCGCGATTACCGGACCCTCTTCGCTCATCGCGGACTTGGAATCCAGCCTGGACGAGGACGCGCCTCTCGATTCCGTTGCGAAGCTCTTCTCCCCTTCCGGCGCCGCCCCAGCCACCCGTCCGACCATTACGACGAATGCAATTATCACGCTCGACGAACTCGACCGCATCATCGATGGCGACGGCGAGGAAATCACCATCCAGCTCACCAACGGTGCCCGCCTCACCGGCGCGGAACTCGTCTCGCGCACGCTGGCAGAGCGCGGGCTTATCACCCTCGTTCACCCCTTCGAGGGCGCGGTCAACCTCTACCGCACGGAACGCATGGCCAGTGAAAAGCAACGGCTCATGGCTGCTGCCGAAAATCCGGTATGCCCGTGGGTCGAATGCAACTATCCGGCGGATAAATGCCAGGTACACCACTTGCAGGCGTGGCGACACGGCGGCGATACCAATATGGCAAACCTCGCAACCTGTTGCCCGTACCACAACGGCGTCAACGACGATGACCCGAATGCCCCACCGGTGCGCGGGCGCCTCGTTCGGCGCCGAGGCCGCGTGGTCTGGCAACCGCCCTGGGCTCACACCGCGCCGTCGCCGCCATCGCAGCAGTAGCCCCGCAACCGCCAGGCAGCAGGATGCTCTGCTGCCGCATTGGCATGCCCGCAGCTAGCGAGCCGCGCAGCTAGCGAGCGATGCGGGCCGCAGCAGCGCGGGCGTCCGCGATGACGTTTGGCACGCCAACTCCGCCGGCCCAAGCGCCGGTGGCATCGATGCCTGGCGTCGCCGCGAGGGCACCGCGCACACCGGCCACGGTTTCCAGGTGGCCGGCATCAAAGCGCGGCAGGCCGCCGAACCAGCGCTGGGTGAAAATCTCGGCAACGCCCGCGGCGCGGCCGTCGAAGCCGGTAAGCCGCTGGAGGTCGTCGAGAGCGTAGTCGACGAGGTCATCTTCCTCGGCGCGGACGATGGCGTCATCGCCAAAACGGCCGAAGGAGGCGCGCACCAAAGCACCACCGCGCTCTGCCAAGTGCGGCCACTTGCGCGAGGACAGCGTGAATGCCTTGGCGTGAACGTCGTCTTGGTCAGTGGCCACGAGGATGCCAGAGTTCTGCGGCAATGCGTTGCCGGCCGGGTCCGTGTCAGACTCGAACTTCAGGCCCACGACTGCCGACGCCGCTAGCTTCACGCTCTTCAACCGCTCCGCCGCCCGCGGGGACACCTTGGGTAGCAGGCGCGCTGCGGTCGGGGCCGGGGTGGCCACCAGCACGCGGTCAAAGGGGGCGGTATCGCCGGGTGCGCCGGCCAAGCGGAATTTCTCGCCCTCGCGAGTGATGCCCGAGATGAAGGTATCGAGGTAGATCTTGGCACGGGATTTATCGGCCAGCGCCTCGTAGAGTTCTGCGTAGCCGCCGCGGAAGGTCTGAAAGACGGGTCCGCCGCTGCTCGGCTTGGCCGCGCGGGCCTCTTCCAACGAGCGAACCGCGGCCGAGAGTGTGACTGGGCCGCGCTCGGAGAGCGCGTCGAGCGTCTCGGCCAGCGCTGGGATGGTCGCGCGCACACCCAGGTCATCGGCCGAGCAGGAGTACACGCCACCGAGGAGGGCGGAGATGACGTGGTCAACGAGGTCGTCGCCGAACTGCTGGCGCACCAGGCGGCCCACGGAGACGTCGCTGCCGGCCGTCCACTCGAAAGGCTCCTCGTTATCGATGCGACGCGCGGTCTCGGCCGAGACCAAGTGTGCGACCGGCTCCGAGTGCGAAGGAATGCCCATCATCCCGCCGCGCGGCAGCGGCTTAAGCTCGCCGGAGTACACCAGCGAGTGCAGACCGGAGGGCTCAACCAGGCTGTCGCCCAGGCCGAGGGATTCGATGAACTCCACGGCGTCGCGGCGGCGGGCGAGGAAGGCCTCGGCGCCCATGTCGGTGGGGCCGTCATTAAACGGCACGGAGTACAGCTTGCCGCCGATGCGGCCGGCGGCCTCGAAAACCTCAACGTCGTGGTCGCGCAGCTCGTAAGCGGCCGTCAAGCCCGCCAGGCCGGCACCAATAATCGCAATACGCATTTAGCCCTCCTCGTGGATGATGGATACGGCGCGGGTGATGGCCTCCGCGTCGGTAGTTGGCAAGACCCCGTGGCCGAGGTTCCAGATATGGCCGTCAATATCGCCGCGCTCGCGGGCTCGATCGACCTCGCCGCGGATGGTGCGCACGGCCTGGCGCACGGCGGCATCGCCGGCAAAAAGCATGGCCGGGTCGAGGTTGCCCTGCAGCACGCGGGCGCTTACGCGCTCGGCCGCGGCGTCCATGGGCACGCGATAATCGACGCCCATAACTTCCGACCCCGCCTCCGACATGGCCGGCAGCAGCTCGCCGGTGCCGACGCCGAAGTGAATGCGTGGAATCTCCACTCCGGCCAGGATTTCCCGGGAGTACGGAAGCACAAACTCGCGGTAGTCGCGCTCGTTGAGGTAGCCGGCCCAGGAATCGAAAAGCTGCATGGCATCAATGCCGGCATCGACCTGCACCTGCAGGAAGCGGGTGATGGTCGGCACTAGGCGGCGCATGAGCATGTGCCAGGTCTCCGGATCTGCGTGCATGAGGGCCTTGGTGCGCTCGTGGTTCTTGGATGGCCCGCCCTCAATGAGGTAGCTGGCCAGCGTGAACGGCGCGCCAACAAAGCCAATGAGCGCTTGGGTTTCGCTAAGCTCGGCCAGGATGCGGGCGATACCTTCGGTAACTTCGGGGACGTCAGTCTCCAGCAGCGGCAGCTTGCCGACGTCCTCCCTACTCCTTACCGCCTGCTCCATCACCGGACCACGCCCCGGCACGATGTCGACCTTGACGCCCGCAGCCTTGAGCGGGACGACGATATCGGAGAATAAAATGGCGGCGTCGACGTCGTGGCGACGCACCGGCTGCAGTGTAATTTCGGCCAGCAGCTCCGGCATGAAGCAAGAATCGAGCATGCTAATCCCCTCGCGGGCGGCGCGGTACTCCGGCAGCGAGCGGCCGGCCTGGCGCATGAACCAGACTGGGGGTCGGGAGGGGGTGCGGCCGAGGGCGGCGTCGATAAGCGGGGCACGATTGAGTCGAGACATGCCCCAATTATGAATCAAAAGTTGGAGTGAGGGCTAATTAGCCACGCAAGCTGCGGTCCTTGATGAAGCGGTTGGACTGCGGCTGGAAAAGCAGCGCGAGGGCGACGAGCAAGGTGATGGGGATAATCAGCAGCCCGAGCCCGCCGATGCCGAGTGCGAGGGCAGCGATATTGGTAAAAAGCGCGAACGCGATGACCACGGTAATGATGCGGCGCGCCCACTTGGACCCGCCGGCCAGCTGCGCCGCGAAGAGCGCAAGCAGGATGGCGCCGACGGCATTGGTCACCGCGACAAACAGGCGATTCGAGTGGAGATACTCCGCTACTTGCGCATTCTGCGGCTCGGCCTGTGGCCCGCCCGAGCCGAAGATGCCCACCATGCCGCTCACCAGCATGATCACGGCGCTGACGACGAGCACCCAATATGCCCAACGCAGGGGCCGCGGCCACACGTCGAGGTTCTGGTTGGCGGAGGAGTTTCGGGCCGCGCGGTTATAGTCGCGGGGCCCAGGCCGATCGGTATTGCTCATCGCTCATCCTCCCGGTCGGTCCGGTCAGCGCGGTCGGTGCGGTTGGTGTGGTCGGCGCGATCGCGCTTGCTGCTGTCGCGCTTGCTGCGCTGGTCGCCCTTGGAACGCTTGCGCTCCTCCTCGGCGCGCTTCTTCTCGCGCTGCGCTTGCTCGAGTTCCTTTTCCAGCTCGCGCATCTGCTCGAGCTCGCCGGTGTAATCCAAGGTATCGGCCCGCACGGAGAAAATCAGGCCGAGCACCGCCGCGACGCCGACGAGAATTTGCACCATGCCATCGGCGGCAAAGAGCCAATCGGGCACGTCCGCGCCGGCTGGGGTAACCATGAAGGTCAGCAGAATGCGGAATCCGAAGTAGATCGAAAAAGCGAACCACACGCGGCGCGAGGTGCCGGCCCGCTTGCTGCGGTTAGCAAGGGACCGCAACAGGAAGGCCAACAGCACGATAATCGCCAGGGATATGGCAGCCGAAAGAGCGACGGAGCCGTAGGCGGCGGTGCGGAGGAAGGCGTCGGAAAGCTGGGATTCATCCACGCCGGCCGGTGCGGACTTCGCCATCTCCTTGGCCTGCGACATGAGTACGTCGTGGTTGAGCAGCGTGAGCACCACGTTGAGCACCTGGTGCACGGCCTCGCCGCATAGCGCGCCCAGCCACAGCCACAGCATGTACGTCACGGACTCCGGCCGCTGCTGCTGCCGCGGCGGGCGTTGCGTGCGAGGGGCAGGGGCGGGCGACGGGGGCGTAGCAGTCACAGGGGTCCTTTACTTGAGCAGGCGGGCGGCTTCGGTAGCGAAGTAGGTCAGAATCTGGCCGGCGCCGGCGCGCTTGAATGCGGTCAGCGACTCGAGCATGATGGCCTCGCCATCGATCCACCCGTTGGCGGCCGCGGCCTTGACCATCGCGTACTCACCGGAGACCTGGTAGACCGCGACCGGCACGGGAGAAGTCTCCGCCACGGCCGAGAGCACGTCCAAGTAGGGCAGACCGGGCTTGACCATGACGAAGTCCGCGCCTTCTTCGATGTCGAGCTCGGCCTCGAGCAGGGATTCGCGGAAGTTGCGCGGGTCCTGCTGATAGGTGCGGCGATCGCCCTCGAGGGAGGAACCGACAGCGTCGCGGAACGGGCCGAAGAAGGCGGAGGCGTACTTGGCGGAATAAGCCATGATGGCCACGTCCTCGTGGCCGGCCTCGTCGAGATCGGCGCGGATGGCGGCAACCTGGCCGTCCATCATGCCGGACGGGGAGACGATCTGGGCGCCGGCGCGGGCTTGGGAGCGGGCCATGTCTTGGTAGAGCTTGACGGATTCGTCGTTAAGCACGCGGCCGTTGTCATCCAGCACGCCGCAGTGGCCGTGGGAGGTGAATTCGTCCAGGCAAGTATCGGCCATAACGATGAGGTCATCGCCGAATTCCTCGTGCAGGCAGGAAATACCGCGGTTCAAAATGCCCTGGGGGTCCCAGGCGACGGAGCCGGTCTCATCCTTGTCCTCATCGAGCGGCACGCCGAAAAGGTCGATGCACGGCACGCCGGCCTCCAGCGCCTCCTCGGCCGCGCGGCGCAGGGAATCGAAAGTGTGCTGGTAGACGCCCGGCATGGAGGGAATCTCGCGCGGGGCGTCGAGACCGTCCACGATGAACATGGGCAAAATCAGGTCCGAGGGGCGGACCTCGGTTTCGGCCACGAGGTTGCGCATCGCGGGGGTGGTGCGCAGGCGGCGTGGGCGGCGGGCTGGGAAGGTGCTCATTGGGTACTCCTTAGAGCGAGACTAAAACTTATGCCTTGTCGACCTTAGTAGCCTTCTTGCGCGAGCGGCGTTTCTTGCGCGGCGCGGGCAGGTTTCCGGCGGCGCGGAGGGCGGCGACGTGGTCTGCGAGGGCGTCGACAAGCGCGGGCACGTCGGCGACTTCGGGCACCACATCGACGCGCAGGCCCATCTCTTCCGCGGCTGCTCTTGCCGACGGCCCGATACACGCAATGATCGTCCGCTGGTGCGGTTTGCCCGCAATGCCCACCAGATTGCGCACAGTGGACCCGGAGGTGAAGGCGACGGCGTCGAAGCCGCCGGTCTTGATCATGTCGCGGATTTCGGCCGAAGGCGGGGCGGCGCGGACGGTGCGGTAGGCAACGACGTCGTCGACCTCCCAGTCGAGGGCCTTGAGCCCGTCAACTAGGGTATCGGCCGCGATATCGGCGCGCGGGAGCAGGACGCGGCCGACGGCGTCGATATCTTCTACGAAATTGGGGAAGACATCGAGCAGGCCCTCGGCGTTCTGCTTCTTCTTGTGTGGCAGAAGCTCCGGAACCATGCCCTTGGCGCGGATGGCGGCCGCGGTTTTGGTGCCCACGGCCGCAAGGTGGACGCCGGCGAAATCGCGGGCATCGAGGCCGAGCTGAGCAATCTTGTCCCACACCGCGGTCACGGCGTTGACGGAGGTGAAGACGATCCACTTATAGCGGCCCTCGACGATGCCCTTGATGGCGCGGTCCATCTGCGCCGGGTTGCGCGGCGGTTCGATGGAGATGGTGGGCACGTTTTGCGGGATGGCGCCGTAGCCGGCCAGGCGCGCGGACATCGGGCCAGCTTGTTCCTTGGTGCGCGGGACGAGCACGCGCCAACCATAAAGCGGGCGGTTTTCCCACCAGGAGTACTTGGTGCGGTCGTCGATGCTGCGGCCGAGGGTGACCACGAGCGGGCCGGTGAGGTCAGCGTCCAGCTTGCCCATAGTGCCAAGTGTGGTCTCATAGGTGCGCTGCAGGCGGGTGGTGCCGTGGACGGTGACGAATGCTTCGGTCTCGGCCGGCATGCCGCGCTGCTGCAGCTCATCGGAGATCACCGGCAGGTCTTCCTTGGTGGCCTGCAGGACAATGGGCTGGGTGGCATTGGCCAGCGCGTCCCAATCGGCACCGTCGGTAACGTCGGCCTCGGTATAGGTCGAGCCGAGCGCAATGCCGGCAAAGGACGGCACGGTAGACGGCAGGGACATGCCCGGCACTACCTGGAATTCCAGGCCGGCAGACGCCACGGCGTTAATCTCGGCTTTGATGGACTCGCGGTGCAGCGGGTTGCCGGTGACCAGGCGGATGACGTCCTCGCCATCGGCCTTGACCAAGCACTCGCGTAGCTGGCCGACGATATCTGCGGCCGGCTCGTACAGCACCGCGGCCGTTGGCGGCGCGGGGCGCGGCGGTTTGCGGCGCGCGCCCTTGGCCTTGGCATCGGCGCACATTTGGGCGTATTCGGCCTCGGCGGCGTCGAGAAGCTCTTGCGGAACGGGCAGCGCGGCGGCGACGGCATCGCGCACGCCCTGCATGACCTGCGGATCGGTCACGGCGATGGCACTATTTGCCAGAACCTCGCGGGCGCGCACGGTCAGCAGGTCGGGATTACCTGGACCAGCGCCCACAAAGACGATCTTGCCCAATTGGGTGTCTGGCGCGGCATTGCTCATAAAGTTCTTTTCTAAAATCGGGCGCGCGGCACCGCGCACGGACATGATCGCATGCGGTGTGGTTCCCCGCGCCGGCGGTGGGTGACACGGTCTTAACGGCCAAAATCCCAGGCCTTGCGTCCTGGGATGCCCTTAAAGGGGGCCGGATCATTGCGGGACAATGATCTGTGGTATCTACACCTTAAATTATTAGCGCCTAAAGGCGAAATTACTTGCCCAGCAGCTCGGCCGCGCCACCGGCGAAAAGCTCGTCCGAGATGCGCGCGCCAAGATCGGCGGCTTCGGCCGCGGAGCCGGAGGCGGTGGCGATGAGCTGGCGGGATCCGTCGAGCGCGAAGACGCCGCCGCGCACGGTGAGCTGGTCGCCGTCCCAGCGCGAGGTGGCGGCCACCGGCGCGGTGCAGCCGGCCTCGAGGCGGGCCAGCACGGCGCGCTCACCAGCAGCGGCGGCCGAGGCGCGGTCGTCGACAATGGCGTCTAGGGCCGCGGCGGCCTCGGTGCCGGCCACGGCCTCGATGGCGAGTGCACCCTGGGCCGGCGCCGGCATGAAGACGGAAGGCTCAAAGATTTCGGTGGCGCGGTCCGCATAGCCGCCGCGCAGCAGGCCGGCGTAGGCCAGCAGGACGGCGTCGAGCTCGCCGTCGGTGACTTTGGACATGCGGGTATCGATATTGCCGCGCAGCGGGCAAATCTCCAGGTCCGGGCGGAGGGCGGCGAGCTGGGAGATGCGGCGCGGGGCGGAGGTGCCCACGCGCGCACCCTGCGGCAGCTGCTCCAGGCTCAGGCCATCGCGGGCGACGAGCGCTTCGCGGGAATCCTGGCGCTGTGGCACGACGAGGCGGAAGCGTTCATCGGGCGCGGTGGGCAGGTCCTTAAACGAGTGCACGGCAATATCGCATTCACCAGCATAGAGCGCCTCGCGCAGCGCCTGGGTAAATACGCCGACGCCGATGCGCTCGACGGGCGCCATGTTGACGTCGCCTGCGGTGGTGACGATGTGGAGTTGGGAGTCAAAGCCGGCGTCGATAAGCCAATCGCGCACATGGCCCGCCTGGGTGGTGGCGAGCTTGGAGCCGCGGGTACCAATCTGAAACATTTAGGCCTCCTTAGTCATGGTGGGCAATTCATTGACGGCCACGGACACGCCGGAGCCTTCCAGCTGCAGGCCAAAGAGTTCCTGCAGGGCGTTCTCACTGCTGACGCTGCTTTCCGACGCCGCCAGCTTCTTCGCCCGCACCGTCGGTTCATGCAGCAGTTTATCGGCCACGCGCTTAAGGGCGCGCTGGACGTCCTCAAGTTGCTTGCCCGCGAGCTCGGGGTGCTTGTGTTGCAGGCGCGCGGCCTCGCACTCGACGAGATCGGCCGCGCGGCGGTGCAGGGCGCTTACGGCCGGGGCGACGTCGCGCACGCGCTGGGCTGAGGTATAGGCCGCGAGTTCTTCGTCGACGATGTGGCGGGCCTGCGCGTGCGGGCTGGTACCGGCCGCGAGATCGGTGGAGGCGGCCGAGAGCGACTTGCTCAGGCGCTCGATATTGACCAGATCCACGCCCTCGGCCGCGGCGGCGGCATCGTCGATATCGCGCGGCAGGGAGAGATCGATGAGCATGAGATCGCGGCCGGCAGGGAGGTCGGCGGCCTCGATGGTGAAGTTATCGGCGCCGGTGGCGGAGATGGCCAGGTCGACGTCGGAAAGCGCGGTGGCGCGCTCGGAAAAGTCCACGACGCGGGTGGCAACGCCGGCTTCCTCGGCGTGGCTGGCCAGGCGCTCGGCGCGCTCGCGGGTGCGGTTGGCCAACACCAGTTCCTTGACGCCTAGTCGGCCGGCATGGGTGGCGGCGAGGGATGCCATGGCGCCCGCGCCAAGGACCAACGCGGTCTTGCCAGTCAGGTCTTCGGCGTCGAGGCGCTGCAGGGCCTGGTCGAAGGCGAAGGACACCATGGAGGCGCCGGCCTCGTCGATATCGGTCTCGGAGTGGACGCGCTTGCCGGCCCGCAGCGCGGCCTGCGCCAGCGCGTGGATGCGCGGGCCGACCGTGCCCTGCTCCGAGGCGGACTGGTAGGCGCTGCGCACCTGGCCGATGATCTGCTGCTCGCCTACCACCATGGAATCCAGGCCGGAGGTCACGGACATCAGGTGCTCGGCCGCGGCGTCGGCATAGCGCACGTAGAGGTAGTTGCGCAGCTCCTGCTCTCCCACGCCCGAAACCTGGGTGAGCACGCGCACGACTTCTTGCACGCCGGCGTGGAAGGAGTTGGTGACGGTGTAGACCTCCATGCGGTTGCAGGTGGAGATAATCATGGCCTCTGAAAGCGGCTCGGCCGCCACGAGTTGCCCGCAGGCGGAATCCTGGACCGCACTATCCATGCTCAGCTTTTCCAGCAGCGCTACCGGCGCCGACTGGTGGGACATGCCCACAACGAGCACGCTCATGCACAACACTCCTCAACCCTTTGATTGATTTTAATCCTCCAAAAGACTACCCGTCGGTGTCGCGGATCCCGAATCAACCGGCCAGCTCGGCCGCTAACTCCTCGTTGTCTACTTCCCAGCAGGCAAACTCTTCGCCGTCGATGACCACAACGGGCACGCGGTCACCGAACTCCATGGCCAGCTCCGCGTCCTCATCCACGTTACGCACAGCAAGCTCCGCGCCTGCCCGCTTGACGACGGGGGTGATTTGCTCCCTCACGCGCGCACAAGAACCGCAGGTGGTGCGCACCATGAGCTCGACGAGATGCTGAGACATATTCTCCTCACAAGGACGGCGGCGGTCGAAACCATTACTATGGACACGTTAGTCCACCCCGCGTTTGCGAAAGCTGTTTGTCTCACTCGTGTCCGCTACCACTCCCCCAGGGTTCCCCGAATCCCCCCGCGACTTCTTGGCCAATTGGACCGCCTCGCGCGGTAACCTGCGTAATTTCTTGGAGACCCAAGCGCTCGCCCCGCTGGACGAGGAATCACAGCGCACCGCCGGTGAAGCCGCGGCCGCCGCGGCGCTGGAGGAATTTGGGCTGGAGTTGGAGGATTTCGCCTCCGGCGTGGACTCGGTCACCGGCTCCTATGACGCGGCCGGTGCACAACGCATCACCGCCCAAGACCCAGACGTACCGGTGGATGTGGGCGCGGCAGCGTTTTTCGACGTCGACAACACCCTCATCCAAGGCTCTTCCCTCGTGGAATTCGCCTTTGGCTTGGCGCGCAGGCGCTACTTCCGGCTTTCTGAAATCCTGCCGATTGCGTGGAAGCAGCTCAAGTTCCGCGTCTCCGGCAGCGAAAATGCCAAGGACGTGGCCGTCGGCCGCGCGCAAGCGCTGGAGTTTGTCAAAGGACGCAGCGTCGACGAGCTGGTGGAGCTTTGCGAGGAGATTGTAGACGCCTCGCTGGCCCGCCGCGCCTACCCTGGCACCACGCAGCTGGCGGAGATGCACCTGGCCGCCGGTCAGCAGGTGTGGCTGGTCACCGCCACGCCGGTCCAGCTAGCGCAGGTGCTCGCCCGGCGCTTCGGGTTTACCGGCGCGCTCGGCACCGTCGCGGAGGTCAAAGACGGCAAGTTCACCGGCCGGCTGGTCGGCGATATCCTCCACGGGCCCGGCAAAAAGCACGCCGTGGCCGCGCTCGCGACCATCGAAGGCCTCGACCTCTCGCGCTGCACCGCGTATTCGGATTCCGCCAACGACGCGCCCATGCTGTCCATGGTCGGCACCGCCGTGGCCATCAACCCAGACCGCAAACTGCGCGATATCGCTGGCGACCGCGGCTGGCTCGTGCGTGATTATCGCTCCGTGCGCCGCGCCATCCGCACCTATGGTCTGCCGGCGCTGGCCACCGCCGCCTTTTCCTATGGCGGCTGGCGCTACTACCGGCGGTAGCGAGGTCGGTAGAGGGCGCTGGGGGGACTTCGGCAAGCATGCAAAAACCCTCCGCACAATGGCGGAGGGCAAGAAGCGGGCTGGGGTTTACTTGCCCAGCTTACGACGCTGCACGCGGGTGCGGCGCAGCATCTTGCGGTGCTTCTTCTTGGACATGCGCTTGCGGCGCTTCTTAATGACGGAACCCATGGAGTCCTCACTTTCGTGTAGTACGTACTGTCAAACTTGTCAGCGCTAAAACGGCGAAGGTGCACTCTTGCCGCCGTGGCCACACGGACCGCGGGCCACATCAGCGAGCCGACACGAATGCACACCATCTTACCCAGCACCCAGCCCGTGACCAAAAAGGGCCTATGCGAAACAACAGCGCCCACCACCGCTGACCTCGAAGGCCAACAGAGGTGGGCGCTGTCTGTGCGGCGCGAGCCTAGGCTCCGTAGACGGAAGCCTCTAGGTACTCGTTGACGGCGGACTCGTGAACGCGGAAGGAGCGTCCGACGCGAACAGCCGGCATTTCGCCTGCGTGAACCAAACGGTAGACGGTCATTTTGGAGACGCGCATAATCTCGGCGACCTCCGCGATCGTCAGAAAGGTTCCCTTTTCTTCATTTGCCATATATATCTAACCCTTCAGCTCGTTACGCGCTGTAGGCTTCCCCTCCCACAGGACTTCACGCACGTGCTTGCCCTAGCCTATCGTGAAACATGTGACTAATGCGACCCAAGTGCCAAATTTTTTCACAGCATTCATTAGGGTTTCCCCTAAAAGCGCTGCTTAACACCTGCCCCAGCACTCCCGGGTGGGTACACCCCCACCACGGGGAGGTCGCACACGGCGGCGCTAGCCGAGCTCCTTGGCCTTAGCAGAGCAAGCCTCTGCCGCGCGGTAGAACGCGCCGCGCAGGCCGGACTCCTCCAGCTCGCGGACGGCGGCCGCAGTGGTGCCGCCCGGCGAGGTTACGCCAGCGCGCAGCTGGGTGGCCGAGCGGCCGGAGCTAGCCAGCATCTCACCAGAGCCGGCTGCGGCTTGGGCGGCAAGCTTCTCGGCGACGTCGCGAGGAAGGCCGAGCTGCACGCCGGCATCGACAAGCGCCTCTGCTACGAGGAAGAAATAAGCCGGGGAGGAGCCCGCCAGCGCGGTGGCGGCATCGATATTCTTCTCCGGAATGACCGCCACCTCGCCCACGGCCTCGAGCAGCTCGCGCACGCCGTCCATCTGGGCGTCGCTCACGTGCGCACCGGCCGCACAGGTGCACATGCCGCGACGCACCAACATGGGGGTATTAGGCATAACGCGCACCACCGGCACGCCTTCGCCCGCCGCACCCTGCAGCTGCTCTAGCGTCAGTCCCGCGGCCATGGACACGACCACGGCGTCCTTGGCCGGCTCAAGGCCTTCGAGCAGGTCCAGGATGGCGTAGGGCTTCACACACGCGAAGATATAGTCCGCGCCGTCCACCGCCGCCGCATTATCGCTGGTGACGTTGACGCCATAAGTCTCTTTGAGTTCCTGGCTGCGGGATTCGGTGCGATTGGTGACTGTGATATCCGAGCCCGCAAAACCCGATGCCACGAGTCCCGAGGTCAAAGCCTCACCGATTTGTCCGCCGCCTAAAATTGCAATCTTTGTCATAGTCTCCACCATGCCAAAAATGCGGAACCCCGGCTACCACGTGGGGTAACCGGGGCGTCGACAAGCGGGGGCTTAGAGCATAACCAACAGCAGCGGGCCGAAGGTCAGGATAAGGCCGGTAAAGCCGGCCAGGAACATGGAGAATCCATCGCGCGCGGTGCGCAGGGCGTGCGTCACGCCCACCATAATCGCGGTGACGCACAGCGCTAGGATGGCGACGACCAGGCGTGGGAAGCTATCCCACAGAATCTCAAAGCCCTTGAAGATGACAATCGCCAGCAGGATGCCCGCGACAATCATCAGCAGGATGGAAACTGGGTTGAGCTTCTCGTGCTCTTCTTCGATCCACTCTTCGTCGTCCTCGACCTTGGGCAGGTTGCCGGTTTCCTCGGCATCCTTAGCGACGCCCGCCTTCTTAGACGCCGGCACCGCCGCCGCAGCGGCCGCTCCAGCACCAGCTGTCGCAGCTCCCGCTCCGGCCGCCTTCGCGCCCTTGTCGGCCTTTGGCTTTTCGGCAACGGGCTTCGCTGCGGTGGCCTTGTCCGCGCTGGTCTTGTCTGCGGCCGGCTTCTCCGCTGCGGGCTTGACCGCAGCTGCCTTCGCCGCGGCAGGCTTGGCGTCGTCCGCCTTTGCCTTACCCACGCGCTGGATTACCGCGGTGTCATCTGCAGAAGGCTGGTTCTTCTTCGCCGCCCCCTGTGCCGCGGCGGCAGCAGCCGGCTTTGCGGTCTGCGCTGGCTTGGCGGCAGCCTTGGCTGCGGACTGAGAAGCTGGCTTGTCGGTGGACTTCTTTGCGGAGTCGGCATCGGTCGCTTCGGCGGCCTTGGGGGCGCGGATGACGGGAGCGTCCTCGTCGATGGAGACGGAGGTGTGCTTGGCCTCGGCAGGCGAAGCCTCTACCTTCTTGAGGTTGCCGGTTAGCTCGGCAACGGAAATGCCGCCTTCATCGAGGCTGCGGCGGTGGCGGCGCGAACGCTTGTCGTCCTTGCCGCCCTTTTCGCCGCGGGCCTTTTTATCGCGAGCCAGCAGCTCTGCCACGGTCAACTTCTTCTTGTCAGCCATGATCTCTTCCTATTCCAATCCCTTGTCGGTCCGGCGCAAAATGACGCCCTCACGCAGCGCCCACGGGCAGATTTCCAGCTTCTCAATGTCCAAGGCTCGCATGGATGCCTCGGCTACTAGAGCGCCGGCAACGATTTGGTGCGATCGGTTAGAACTTACACCTTCTAGGTCCGCTCTGTCTGCCGCAGTCATGCGAGAGATGAAGGAAATCAACTGGCGCAGACCCGGTGCAGTCAACGTGCGCTTGACGTATGGGCCGGCAGACGACGGGGCGGAACCGGTCAGGCGCGCCAGCGTACGGAAGGTTTTGGAGGTACCCACGGCGAGGCCAGCGGGGCCCATGGCCTTCATCTGCTGGGCAACGTTTTCGAGCTCCGCATCGATATAATCGCGCAGCGCACTTACCTTCTTTTTCTCCGGTGGGTCGGTGTCGAACCAGTTATGGGTCAAGCGGCCAGCGCCCAGGTCGAGGGAGAAGGCGAGGTCGGGGTGCTCGTCGGTACCGGTGGACAGCTCTAGCGAGCCGCCGCCGATGTCCAGGTTGGTAATACGGCCGGCGGACCAGCCGTACCAGCGGCGTGCGGAGAGGAAGGTCAGCTGGGCTTCTTCCACGCCGGAGAGAATCTGCAGGCGTACGCCGGTCTGCTTTTCCACCTCATCGAGCACGGCCTCCGAATTATGCGCGGAGCGCACCGCCGAGGTAGCAAAGGCGATAAATTCAGCGCAGCCCAACTTATCGCCCAGCTCGCTCGCCTCCGCTACGGCGCTGACCAGCTTCTTTACACCCTTTTCATGGATGTTGCCCTTTTTGTCCAGCTGTTCTACCAGCCGGAGCGGAGTCTTCCAATCGCTCATCGGAGTGGGCCGCCCGCCCGTCGCGGCATCGACCGCAACGAGGTGGACGGTATTGCTTCCGACGTCTAATACACCTAATCGCACACTAATAGCGTAGTAGGTCTACCGTGGTTAGGTGTGAATCGCCCAAAATCTGACACGGTATACCTAGGTTTTCCCGCGAGCTCGCCCGCGGCGGCGTCGATAAGAGCGGGCCGCGAAGAGGCCCCTGATTTCCCGCGGGAGTGGTTCGAATTTACCAACCCGAACGACCCACACCACGTCTTTTCCATCGACCTAACATGGGTGGAATCGCACTACAGTTGCCAATTTGGGACGTCGGCATGCCGGGGCATCGATAAGAGCCAGCCCGACGTGGGCTGCTGCGTGCATGGCGCCTATATGGCCGATGAGGAAGACCGCGACCAGCTTTACGACGCCGTCTCGCGCATGCCCGCCAAGTATTGGCAGCTGCGCCCAGCGGGGGTAGATGAGTTCCTAGCGCAGGACGCTACGGACGAGTTGGAGCCATGGCTAGAGTGGGACGAGCTCGACGGCGAGGACGGCGAACCGGAACCGGCGCTGAAGACACCCATAGTGGATGGCGCGTGCATTTTTGCCAACCGCGCCGGCTGGGCTACGGGTACGGGCTGCGCGCTGCACCAGTGGGCTGTCGATACCGGCGAGGAGCTCACGGTGGTAAAACCCGAGGTGTGCTGGCAGCTACCGCTGCGCCGATACGAAGACTATGAAGAGCGCCCGGATGGGCAGGAGATTTTGCGCACGCAGATCGGCGAGTATGACCGCCGCGGTTGGGGCAATGGCGGCGAGGACTTTGATTGGTATTGTTCGGCCGATGCCGCCTGCCACGCCAACCCGCTGCCGATGTGGCAATCGCACGAGGACGAGCTGGTAGCGCTCATGGGCCGAGAGTCCTATGAGATTCTGGCCGCGCACTGCAAGGCACGCGCCGCGGCGGCCGAGCACGGCGTCCAGCTCACGCAGCATCCGGCCAGCGTGAAGGCCGGGAGCCTACAGGCAGAAAACCAGCGGGCAGAGAGCTAGAGCTCGAATTTATAGCCCAGGCCGCGCACCGTAACCAGGTGCTTCGGGCGGGAGGGCTGCTCCTCGATCTTGGAGCGCAGGCGCTTGACGTGGACATCGAGCGTCTTGGTGTCGCCAACATAATCGGCGCCCCAGATGCGGTCAATGAGCTGGCCGCGGGTTAGTACGCGGCCGGCGTTGCGCAGTAGGTACTCCAGGAGGTCGAATTCCTTGAGGGGCATGGAAACCGGCTCGCCCGCGACGGTAACGGTGTGGCGTTCCACGTCCATCTTGACGCGGCCGCCCTCGAGGATCTGCTCGGCTACTTCTTCCTCCGCCTCGGTATCGGCGCCCGAGCCGGAATCGTGGCCGCGGCGCAAGACCGCGCGGATGCGGGCGATGAGCTCGCGGGAGGAATAAGGCTTGGTCACGTAATCATCGGCGCCGAGCTCAAGGCCGACGACCTTGTCGATCTCGGAATCACGTGCGGTCACCATGATGACCGGCACGGACGAGGTGGTGCGCAGCTGCTTGCATACCTCGGTGCCGGACATGCCGGGCAGCATGAGGTCTAGAAGGACGATATCGATGTCGTTAGCGGCAAACTTTTCCAGCGCGGTGGGGCCATCGTACGCGATGATCGGCTCGAAGCCCTCCTTGCGGAGGAGGAATGCCAGCGGATCTGCCAGCGACTCTTCATCTTCAACGATGAGGATGGTGGTCATTGTGCTTTATCCTTTCGACGTGCTGCAACGCGTGCTACTGCACGCGGGAGCCCAGGCGCCGCCGCGTCGACGGCATCCCTTTTCTCATTATCCTTCATGCCAGCATCCTGCGCTGGCTTTTCTTCCCTGTAGATGGGCAATTCGATGGTGAATGTAGAACCCGTACCGGGCCGGGACCACAGTTTGATGTTGCCGCCATGGTTGGCCACCACGTGTTTAACAATTGCTAATCCTAGGCCAGTGCCTCCGGTCTGCCGCGACCGGGCTTGGTCTACGCGGAAGAAGCGCTCGAAGACGCGCTTTTGATCATCCGGTGCGATACCGATTCCGCGGTCCGTGACGCGGATGAGCACGACCCCGCCATCCACCACTTTTTGGGAGACCGATACCGGCATCTTCTCCGGCGAATAGTTAATCGCGTTGGAGACGAGGTTAGACAGTGCGGTGACCAGCAGGGACCTATCTCCTTTGACCTGCACGCCGACGGAGGCGCCCCGGTTGAGCTCGATGGAGCGAGCCTCCGCAGCCAGTTGGTTGCGCGAGAGCGCTTCCTCGATGAGGTCATCGACGGCTAGCGGTTCCATCTCTGGCAGCGCCTCGGCGCCTTGCAGCTTGGACAAGGAAATAAGCTCGCTGACCATATCGGCCATGCGGTTGGCTTCCTTGTAGACCTTGTTGCCAAAGTACTCGACGGTTTCTTGGTCGCCGGGGTCTTGGAGCAGGGCCTCGGCCAGCAAGGCAATGCCGCCGACGGGGGTCTTGAGCTCGTGGGAGACGTTTGCCACAAAGTCGCGGCGGGCGGATTCCATGCGGACGTTTTCGCTCTCATCGGTGCCGTAGATGATGACAAAGCGGCCGTCGTTAAGCGTCAGCGGCTTAATGACCGCCTTGAACTGGATAACGCGGTGACCCGTGCGGCGTTTGGGAATAGCCAGGTCGACGGTGCGGGTCTCCTTGTCCTCGAAGACCTCCTGCGCGGTCTGCCACACGTCCGGGTTCACGGCGCGATCATGCACCAGGGACATCTCATGGGCGGCGGGATTGGACATGACGATTTCTTGGTTGCGGTCCAGCACCGCCAGGGCCGTCGGCGAGCCTTGCACGGCCAAGTGCAGCACCTGGCTGACCGTCGTGACCTGGTTGGCCTCGGCATCGGTGGCTTGGCGGTAGCGCGCAATGCGCCCGCGCAGCCAAGAAATCGCTGGCAGCGCCAGCCCGCAGGCCACCACGCCGGCGGCAAAGGAAAGAATCAATTCCACGTGTCTAGCCTATCCATCACAAAGTCCCCAGGGAATACTCCCCGGGGACTGTGGCGCAGTTTCTTACTTACCGCCCTGTGCAGCAACGGCGGCGGCACCAGCAGCGGCGGCTTCCGGATCCAGGTAAGTGCCACCTGGGTTTACTACGGAGCCGTCCTCGGTGATCTCATAGACCAGCGGGATGCCGGTTGGAATGTTCAGGCCGGCAATATCATCATCAGAGATATTGTCCAGGTGCTTAACCAGTGCGCGCAGGGAGTTGCCGTGAGCGGCGATGAGCACAGTCTCGCCCTTCTTGGCGCGCGGAAGGATTTCTTCTTCAAAGTACGGCACAAAGCGGGCGACGACGTCCTTCAGGCACTCGGTCTGCGGGACCTTATCCAGGTGCGCGTAGCGCGGGTCATTGGTCTGGGAGTACTCGGAGTCATCGGCCAGCTCCGGCGGGCGCGTGTCATAGGAGCGGCGCCATGCCATGAACTTTTCCTCGCCGTACTCTTCCTTGGTCTCGGCCTTGTTCAGGCCCTGCAGGGCGCCGTAGTGGCGCTCGTTGAGGCGCCAATCGCGCACCACTGGGATCCAGTGGCGGTCGGCGGCGTTAAGTGCGATATTTGCGGTGCGGATAGCACGGCGTAGAAGAGAGGTATAGAGAACATCGGGCAGAACGCCTTCCTGCGCGAGCAGCTCACCGCCGCGCTTGGCTTCTGCCTCACCCTTTTCGGTCAGATCTACATCGACCCAGCCAGTGAACTGGTTGGACTCGTTCCACTTGGATTGGCCATGGCGAAGAAGAATCAGTTTTCCGTTAGTCATGCCTCCAGCATGCCACGAAATTATTACCGGCGTCAGGGTTTAATCCCCGATCGCCCGCCGTTGATGGCAATCTGGGACCTCGATGCGGCTGGCCTCGTCATAGATTTCTGCGAGCGCGGCAGCGGAGCTGGCCCAGCTAAAGCGTGCGGCGTGGGCGACGGCGGCTTCGCCCATGGCGATGCGCATGGGGTCGTCGTCAAGCAGGCGGGCTAGAGCATCGGCCCAGTCGGACGGGTCATGCGAGTGCACCAGCAAGCCAGTCTCCCCGTCCGCCACAGCTATGGGCAGCCCGCCGACGGCCGCGGCTACCACCGGCGTGCCAGAAGCCTGGGCCTCCAGCGACACCAGACCGAAGGACTCGTTATAGCTAGGCACCGCTACGATATCGGCCGCGCGGTAGACCCCCACCAGCTCCTCTGGCGGGCGGGCGCCTAAAAAGCGCACGCGCTTATCGACGCCCAACTCGCGCGCCAACTCCCTATAGGCCTCCGGCGCCGTATTGGCTCCCGACGGGCCACCACAGATGACCACGCGCAGGTTGCGCGCTGGTTCGCGGCGGAAGAGTTCGGCCGTGGCGCGAATGAGGACCTCTGGGCCCTTGAATTTTTGTAAGCGCCCTACAAAGGCCACCACCTTAGTGTGCAGCGGAATGCCCAACTCGCGACGGGAGCGCTCGGTATTGCGGTCCGTGCCAGGGGAAAAAAGCTCTACGTCGGCGCCGGGTGAGACTACGCGAATGATGTCGCACTCGGCATCATAGTGTTCGGCCAAGTCGCGGGCTTCTTGCTCGGTATTGACCACGAGCAGGTCCGCGTTATCCATCAGTTGCTGCTCGCAGATGCGGCGGGCCTCGGACTCCAAGGTGTCATCCGCGGTCCGGGAGGCGTTTTTCACCGCGGCGAGGGTATGGGCCGTGTGGATGAGCGGAATGCCCCAGAGATCCCGTAGCAGCCAGCCCACCTGGCCGGAGAGCCAGTAGTGGGAGTGAATAAGGTCATATTTCTTGCCCTGCCACTTGGCAAATTGCACCATGCCGCCCGCGAAAGCGGCCAGCTGGGTCGGCAGATCTTCTTTGTCCAGGCCCTCGTACGGCCCGGCGACGATATTAATGACGCGCAGATGGGGTTCAACCTCAATGATTTCGCCCTGGCTAGGCCGAGTGGCGCGGGTATAGACGTCCACCTCTATTCCCCGGCGAGCCAGTTGGCGCGCACTATTGAGGACGTAGACGTTCATGCCGCCGGCGTCCCCCGAGCCGGGCTGTTCAATCGGCGAGGTATGCATAGAGATCATGGCGATGCGCATGGCGCTCAATTCTACCGGCGCTATACTGGCCCCTGCCAGAAACCTACGCCACCGAAAGGTAAAGTTTTGTCCGCATACGAATCACAGGCTTGGCTCCAGTATTACCCGGAATGGACACCGCACCACCTCGAGTACGGCGACACCACGTTGCTGGATATTTACGACAACAACCTTGAGGTCAACGGCGATAAGCCGGCCACCTACTTCTTCGGACGCACCCAAACGTATGCGGAGCTGGACCGTCAGGTTCGCGCTGCGGCCGCTGGCTTGAAGGCCTTCGGTGTGCGCCCCGGTGACCGAGTCGCCATCGTGGCACCAAACTCGCCGCAGTACATCGCGGCGTTCTACGCCATCTTAAAGCTGGGTGCCCAGGTGGTACTGCATAACCCGCTGTATACCGCCCACGAGCTGGAAGGTCTCTTCCAGGATCACGGTGCGCGCATCGCCATCGCCTGGGATAAGGCAGCGCCGACTTTGGAGAAGCTGCGCGCGACCACCAACCTGGAAACGGTCGTGTCCATCAACATGATCAACGCCATGCCCACCCTGCAGCGCGCGGCCCTGCGCCTGCCCATCCCGCCGCTTAAGTCCAAGCGCGAGCAGCTCTCTTCCCCGGCGCCAAATACCGTGCCGTGGGAAACCTTGGTGGGCAACGCCATCGGCGGCGACGGCAGCGATATCACCACGCCGCAGGACGTGGACAAGGACACCATCGCGCTAATTATGTACACCTCTGGCACCACCGGCGCCCCGAAGGGCGCCATGCTCTCGCACGGCAACCTCTTTTCCAACCTGATGCAGGGCAAGGCGTGGGTTCCTGGCCTGGGCGATAAGCCGGAGCGTATGCTAGCCGCCCTCCCCTTCTTCCATGCTTATGGCCTGACCATGAACGTGACCTTGGCACAGTTCATCGGCGGCGAGCTGGTCATTCTGCCGAAGCCCGATATGTCGCTCATTATGCAGGTGATGAAGAAGCACACCCCGACCTGGGTTCCGGGCGTACCGACGCTCTACGAGCGCATCGTGAAGGCCGCCGAGGATCAGGAAATCCCCATCAAGGGTGTGCGCGCAGCCTTCTCCGGTGCGTCTACCCTGCCTTCGGACACGGTCAACAAGTGGGAGAACTACACCGGCGGCCTCTTAGTGGAGGGCTACGGCCTCACCGAGTGCTCGCCGATCATCGTGGGCAACCCCATGAGCACCGACCGCCGCCCAGGCTACGTGGGCATTCCGTTCCCGGATACCCAGGTGCGCATTGCCAACCCGGATAACCTGGATGAGACACAACCGGACGGCGTTGAGGGCGAGGTGCTGGCCCGCGGCCCGCAGATCTTCAAGGGCTACCTCAACAATGACGAGGCCACCAAGGCCGCCTTCCACGGCGAGTGGTTCCGCACCGGTGACATGGGCGTCATGGAGGAAGATGGTTTCATCCGCCTGGTCAGCCGCATCAAGGAGATCATCATTACCGGCGGCTTCAACGTGTATCCGGGCGAGGTGGAAGAAATCCTGCGCGAGCACCCAAGCATTGATGACGTCGCCGTGGTCGGCCGTCCGCGCGAGGACGGCTCCGAAGACGTCGTGGCCTGCCTCGACCTCGCCGACGGTGCCGCCCTCGACCCGGAGGGCCTCAAGGACTACTGTCGCGAGCGCCTGACCCGCTACAAGGTCCCCCGCACCTTCTACCACTTTGAGGAGCTGGCGAAGGACCAGATGGGCAAGATCCGCCGCCGCGAGGTCCAGGCAGACCTCATCCGCCGCCTCGAGGCCGAACAGAACTGAGATGTTCCGCCTTATCGATAGCCCCCTCGGACCCCTGCGCCTGCAGGCGAGCCCGCGGGGGCTTTCCCGTGTCGAATTCACCGCAGCCGGCACCCCGCAGGAGGAGGTAAGCAGAGTGGAAGAAGGGGACGTCGGAAAGCGCAGTGCAGACGTGCTCGATGCCGCCCAAGCGCAGCTCGCGGAGTATTTCACCGGCCAGCGCCGCGCCTTCGAGCTTCCCCTCGACCCGCCTGCGACGACCGACTTCCGCGCCGCGGTGCATGCGCAGTTGGCGGAAATTGGCTACGGGGAAACGGTCACCTACCGCGACGTCGCTAAGTTACTCGGCCGCCCCGGCGCGACGCGGGCCGTGGGCAGTGCGTGCGGCGCCAATCCCCTGCTCATCGTGCGGCCGTGCCATCGTGTGCTGCGCAGCGATGGCAGGCTCGGCGGCTACGCGGGTGGCCTGGAAGCCAAACGTTTTTTGCTGACATTAGAAGAAAACTAGAGGGCTTCTTCGCGTTTGGGATATGCTATCCCCTCAGAAATAGTTTTTGTAGCCAAACGAAAGGTTTTTCGCGTGTCTGCTTCCACCTCCCGAGCCTGGCTCGAACACTACAGCGACTGGACCCCACACACGCTGGACTACGGCGATAAGACCATCGTCGACTACTACCGCGATAACCTGCGGGTCAACGCCAATAAATCCGCCACCTACTTCTTCGGCCGCACGCAAACCTACGCGGAGCTCGACGCCCAGGTGCGCGCCGCCGCGGCCGGGCTCAAGGCCTTTGGCATTCGCCCGGGTGACAAGGTGGCCATCGTCCTGCCCAACTGTCCCCAGCACGTCGCCGCGTTCTATGCGGTGCAGCTACTTGGTGCCACCGTGGTCGAGCACAACCCGCTCTACACCGCCCCGGAGTTGGAAGGGCTGCTCAATGACCATGGCGCGCGTGTGGCTATCTCCTGGGATAAAACCGCCTCCACGCTGGAAAAGCTGCGCTCGACCACCCCGCTAGAAACCATCGTCTCCGTCAACATGGTCGAGGCCATGCCCCCGCTCAAGCGCCTCGCGCTGCGCCTGCCCATCCCGCCGCTGGCCGCCAAGCGCGAGCAGCTCACCAGCCCCGCGCCCAATACCGTGGAGTGGTCCACCCTCATCGGCTCGGCCATCGGCGGCGATGGCTCGAATCTCGATGTCCCTGAGATCTCCCAAGACGATATTGCGCTCATCCTCTACACCTCCGGCACCACCGGAAAACCTAAAGGCGCGCTCCTCTCACACGGCAACCTCATTGCCAACGCCATCCAGGGCAAGGCCTGGGTGCCGCAGATGGGCAAGCAACAAGAGCGCTTCCTCGCGGCACTGCCCATCTTCCACGCCTATGGCATGACCACGCTGTGCGTCTTCAGCATCTACTTGGGCGCCGAGCTCATCCTTGTCCCTTCCCCACAAATGCCGCTCATTCTGGACATCGTGAAAAAGCGCACGCCTACCTGGCTGCCGGGCGTGCCCACGCTGTATCAAAAAATCATGGACGCAGCGGAAGAAAAGGACGTGGACCTAAGCGGCATCCGCAATGCCTTCTCCGGCGCCGCCACGCTGCCCGTAGAGATTGTGGAGCGCTGGGAAAACTTAACCGGTGGCCGGCTCGTGGAGGGTTTTGGCATGACAGAAACCTCCCCGGTCCTCACCGCCAACCCCATGAATGGCAAGCACCGCCCAGGCTATGTGGGCGTGCCCTTCCCGGATACGGAAGTGCGCATTGCCAACCCCGAAAAACTGGATGAAACCCAACCCGACGGCCAACCGGGTGAGATGCTCGCGCGCGGCCCGCAAATTTTCCAGGGTTATTTTGGCAATGCCGCCGCCACTGAAAAGACCTTTCACAATGGCTGGTTCCGCACCGGCGATATGGCGCTCATGGAGCCGGATGGCTATATCAAGCTGGTCAGCCGCATCAAGGAAATCATCATCACCGGCGGCTTCAACGTCTACCCCGCAGAGGTAGAAGAGGCGATTGCCCAGCATCCCGACGTCGTAGATGTCGCCGCCGTGGGCCGCCCGCGCCAGGATGGCTCCGAGGATGTCGTCGGCTGCGTCACCCTGCGCGATGGCGCCGTGCTCGATCCCGAGGGCCTGAAGGAATTCTGCCGCGAGCGCCTCACCCGCTATAAGGTGCCGCGTACCTTCTATCACTTCGAAGATCTGGCGCGTGACCACCTGGGCAAGATTCGCCGCCACCAGGTGCGCAAGGACCTGCTCGAGCTGCTGGGGACGAAGGCCTAAACTTAGCGGCTATGGCAGAAATTCACTATGGCGCTACCTTGACGGATTTCCTCGCGGCGGCCGTCGCGAGGTTTCCGCAGCGCCCCGCCACCTACTTCGCCGGCCAGACACTGACCTATGGCGAGCTCGATGCCCAGGTGGCAGCCGCGGCTGGGGCCCTGCGCGAGATGGGCGTGCAGCCCGGCGACCGCGTGGCGCTCCTGCTGCCCAATTGCCCGCAGCACGTGGTGGCATTCTTCGCCATCCTGCGCTTGGGCGCGGTGGTGGTGGAGCATAACCCGCGCTATACCGCGCACGAGCTCACCCCGCTGCTCGCCCACCATGGCGCCCGCGTGGCGATTGCCTGGGAGGACATCGCCCCCACCGTCTCCGCGCAGGTAGAGACCACCATCTCCGTCTCCCTTAGCGCACCGCTTCCGCTAAACGGCACCCCAGTGGAGGCGCACCCAGCCACGCTTGCCGACGCCGCCCTTATCCTCTACACCTCCGGAACCACTGCCCACCCCAAGGGTGTGGTCTTAACCCACGGCAACCTCGCGGCGAACTGCCTGCAGCTAGAAACCCAGGCCCCGCTGCGCGCTGGCCACGAGCGCTTCCTGGCCGCGTTGCCTATGTTCCATTCCTATGGCCTGACGATGAGCGTGTTGCTCGCGGTGCGCTGCGCGGCCGAGATCATCCTGCTTGCCGCCCCACACACCGACGCGGTGACCAAGGCGCTAGCCACGCGCCGCCCCACCTGGATGCCGGGCGTGCCCACCATCTACGAGCGGGCCATGGCGGCCGCGCCCACCGCCGCTGGGTCATCCGCCCCCACGGATCTCGGCGGGGTGCGCTATTCCATTTCGGGCGCGGCCTCGCTGCCCTCGCGCATCATCGATCCCTGGGAAGCACGCACCGGCGGCATGCTGGTGGAAGGCTATGGGCTCACCGAAACCTCTCCCGTACTGACCATCAATCCCCTTAATGACGCCCGGCGCGCCGGCACCATCGGCCTGCCGCTTCCGGATACGCACCTGCGCATCGGCGATCCTCAGGACCTCAGCCGCACCCAGCCGGATGGCGAGGCCGGCGAGATCCTCGCCCGCGGCCCGCAGGTCTTTAGCGGCTACCTTGCCGACGCCACCGCCACCGCCGCCGCCTTCCATGAAGGCTGGTTCCGCACCGGAGACATGGGCGTTCGCGATCCCGATGGCCATATCCGGTTGGTGGGCCGCATCAAGGAAATCATCATCACCGGTGGCTTCAATGTCTATCCCGGCGAGGTTGAGGAGGCCTTAACCTCCCATCCTGGTATTGCCCAGGCCGCAGTCGTGGGCGTTCCTCGCTCCGATGGTTCAGAGGATGTCGCCGCTTGCGTGGTGCTTGCCCCCGGCGCGCAACTCGACGAGTCTGCCTTGCGCGACCATTGCCGCGGGTTGTTGGCGCGCTATAAGGTCCCGCAGCGCTTCTTTGCCATGGAGACGCTCGCCGCCGACCAGCTGGGCAAGCTGCGCCGCCGCGTTGTCCAGCGCGATCTCCTCGCCCTGCTCAACCAGGGCTAGCCTTCTTCACGCGCTTCCCGGCGCACCGCCTGTTTGTAGATACGCTCAGATCGTTCCTCAAGGTCGTGCTGGGCGCGGGCTTGGGCTTTAGCGGCGGCGTCGGAACGCGGCGGGGCCTGAATATGCCGCGTGGCGTGCAAGCCCAGTTGCAGTTCTTTGGCGCGCAGAACCTCCGCATCGATTTTGATGCCTAAAATGAGCATCGTATTAGATAGCCACACAGCCATGAATACAGCCATGATGAGGCTGAAGGCGCCGTAGACGCTGGCTCCGGCAAAGCGCTGGGTATACAGCGCAAATGCTCCCCACACCACCACATTGGTGCTAAGCGCCACTACGGAGCCGAGGGTTATCCACCGAAAGCGCGCCGGTCGCACATTCGGGGAAAAGTGATACAAGATAGCGATCAAGCTCAGCACGATCACCACGGTGAGCGGGAAGCGCAGCCAATTCCACACTGGCATAAAGATGCCGCCCAAAAAATCCGCGGTGCCTTGCATGTCCAGCTTGCCAGCCAGCGGTTCGACCACACCACTCACGATGGTATCGCGCAGCAGGTTGGCAAAAAGCACGATGACCGCGCCGATGACCAAGATGATGGTAAGCCCCCACATAAGCGCCCAAGTGCGGATAATCCCGCGGCCTTCTACCCGCCCGTAAACGGTATTGGCGGTGCGGGAGAAGGCACGCACGTAGGCCGAGGCGGCAAAAAGAGAAACCAGCACGGATACCACCAGCGCGAAGGTGCCTTGTGCCGTGGAACCAATGATGGAGCCAACCAGTTTTTCGGCCTGCTCCGTCATCGAACTGGGCACGTAGTCTGCAATGAACCGCGAAGTTAATTCGTGTACCTCGGCGCGCCGAGAGGAAAAGATGAGCGTCGCTATCGAATAGGCCGCGAGCACCGTAGGGGCAAAGGCCATAAGCGTGAAGTACGTCATCGTGGCGGCGCGATCCATCAAAGCATCGTGGAAGAAGTCCGCCCACACGCGGCGGAGCACCAACCCCCAGCTTTCCTTACGCAGGCGGTTGCCGCGGGCCAACGGATCGACATTTTCGGTGTGGCCTTCAATCTTGACCACGGTGGGCGCAGTGCTCGGCACGATTTTATCCGCGCCCTCATAGACGGATTTGCCCACCGGAGTAGCCGCAGCGCTCGGCGGTTCGCCGGAAGACGAATTGCCAGAGGTGCGTGCGACGCCAGGAACCTCGGCGGAATCGTCCAGTGTGCTCATATTATCCCAGCGTATGCGGTAAAGAATCTATTTCAGGAAGTGACACTCAGCTGTGATTACACTGGAGAGACATGACTGAACAGAATGATAAAAAGCTCAACGTGAAGTCCTTCGAACTCGACCACCGCCTAGTCAGCGCGCCATATATCCGCGTGGCCGACCGCACGGATTTGGGCGGCGGCGTCGAAATCATCAAGTATGACCTGCGCTTCTGCCAGCCGAACCAGGACCACCTGGATACCAAGCCGCTGCACTCGGTGGAGCACATGATGGCCAACTTCATGCGCAATTACACCGATAAGCTCATCGGTTTTGCCCCGATGGGCTGCCGTACTGGCTTCTACGCCATCACCAACGGCATGGAGCAAGATGAGCTGCTGCGCGCGGTGGAAGGCGCGCTTAACGATATTCTTAACGCTACCGAGGTACCGGCCGCCAACGAAGAGCAGTGCGGCTGGGGTGCGCACCACAGCTTGGAGGGCGCGCAGGAGGCGGCCCGCGCATTCTTGGGCGCTAAGGATGAGTGGCTCCAGGTCATGGCCGCCTAAGCTAGGCGGATGCGCCGGCACGCTAGGTGCCGAACTGAAAACAGCCACGATAGACCCGAAAACCGCGTGGTTAAGGGCGCTATCGTGGCTGCTTTGGAGGTTTTATGCCCCAGAGACCGGAGCGAAAAGCAGTCGCGCGCTACTCGTCGAGGGCGAGGCCAATCCAGACGGGTTCGGGCACGAGTTCCACCCCGAAGGTCTCATGGACACCGTCGCGGATGGTGCGGGCAAGATCCACGATATCGGCGGCCTTAGCCTCGCCGCGGTTGGTCAGCGCCAGCGTGTGCTTCGTCGAGAGCGTGGCCCGGCCGGAGCCCGGGTAGCCCTTGGCAAACCCGGCGCGGTCAATGAGCCAGGCGGCGGAGAGCTTTTCCCGGCCGGTCTCTGCAGAGGGGTGGCGGGGCATGGAGTCTGCAGTGGCGTCGCCAAGCGAGGCACGGACCTTGGCCTGGACGGCGTCGGCAAGAGCGGAGTCCACCACCGGGTTGGTAAAGAAAGAGCCAGCGGACCAGGTGTCATGGTCGGTGGGGTCGAGCACCATGCCCTTGCCGCGGCGCAGCTTGAGGACCTGCTTGCGGACCTCGGCCACGGGGCGGCGCTCGCCCGGATTCTGGGTGAGCTGACCAAAGCGCAGCGGGCGGGAAAGGCCCTCGGTATCGAGCTGGAGCTCCACCTCAAGGACCACGGCGCGGCCGGTGAATTTCAGGTTGGAATAGCGATACGCTAGCTCCAGATCGGAGGCGGGGACCCACTCATCGCTATCGGTGCGGCGGTTATAAAGGCGCACGCGGGTAAGGACCTCAGAGATCTCCGCGCCATAGGCACCCACATTCTGCACGGGGACCGCGCCCACGGTGCCGGGGATGCCGGAGAGGCACTCGATGCCACCCAGGCCGAGCTGCACGGAGCGAGCCACCACGTCATCCCAGACGGCGCCCGCCTGTGCGCGCACCACGCCGGTTTCGGTGTCCATAGAGACCTCATCGAAGTCGAGGATGACCGCGACGAGATCCACTGCGTCATCGGCCACCAAGAGGTTGGAGCCGCCGCCAACGACGATGAATTTCACTTCGGCGTGATCAAGGGCACGCACCACGGCGACGGCAGCGTCTGGCTGCAAGCAGCGCAGTGCGGCCTGCGGTTTTCCGCCTACACGCAGCGTAGTCAGGTCCGCGAAGGTGGCGGCGGGGTCCAGTTCTACCCCGTCGATCGCTGTGAGCTGTTGCGTCAAAGATTTATCAAGCACGCATACCAAGGTAGTCTGTTAGGCATGTCAACCCGTAGTGAAAACACCGTAACCATCAATCAGCCCATCGAAAAGGTTCACAGGGCGCTGCTCACCAAGGAATACTGGGAGTACATCGTGGCCAACCTCTCCCCCGAGGCGGGCCAGGTGCACGACTTCAGCGATAACGTAGCCACCCTCTTCGAGGTTCTGCCGACCACCTTGCTGCCAGAGGCAGTGCGCGCCATGGTCTCCCAGGACCTGAAGGTCAAGCGCGTGGTTACCGTGGGCGAGCTCAGCGGCGAGGCTGCTGACGTTAACTACACCGCGGATGTCAAGGGCACCCCGGTTGATTTCAAGGGCGATATCTCCCTGGCTGGCGAGGGCGAGATGACCAAGCTGTCCTACGTCAACGAGATTTCCGTCAATATCCCGATGATGGGCGCCGCCATCGAGCCGAAGGTGGGCGAGTCCCTGGGCGAGCTCTTCGATAACGAGGGCAAGCTGACCGAACAGTGGATCTCTGAGAACGCCTAAGTTCTAAAGATCCAAATCTATGGCCGACCACGCACATAATCTGCGCGCTAGCGCAGCTGCGGGTCGGCCTTTTGGCGTTATCACCCGCGGCACCACCAACCACAACCGGCTGCGGCGCTGCGATAGGTGGATGCTCGCGCACCCGGAGATTTCCGCGCTGCTGCGGCATGTAGATACCCCGCTGGCGCTCGACGTGGGCTACGGGGCCTCGCATGCGACCACCGTGGAGTGGGCGGGGTGGCTGCGTCGGGCGAATCCGCAGGTAGACGTGCGCGGACTGGAAATCCACCCGGACCGGGTGCTGCCGCCGCGCGATGGCGTGCGCTTCGAGCTAGGCGGTTTTGAGCTTGCCGGCTACCGGCCGCAGCTAGTGCGCGCGTTTAATGTGCTGCGCCAATACGATGTGGACCAGGTGGAAGAGGCCTGGAAAACGGTGTGCTCCCGCCTTGCCCCGGGCGGCTTCTTTGTGGAGGGCACCTGCGATGAGCTCGGCCGGCGCGCGGCCTGGCTGCTGCTCGATGCCCATGGTCCGCGGACACTCACCCTGGCGTGGGACCCGTTTGATGTGGCGCGCCCTTCCGATATTGCCGAGCGCCTGCCCAAAATCCTCATCCACCGCAATGTGCCCGGCGAGCCCATCCACGAGCTGCTTCAGGCCGCCGACGAGGCTTGGGATCGGGCTGCCGGCTGGGCGCCTTACGGTCCGCGCGTGCGCTGGCGTAGGGCACGCTCCATGCTTGCCGACGTCCCCTTTAACATCCACCCCGTCCGCCGGCGCCTGCGCGATAATGTGCTCACCGTGGACTGGGAGTCTGTCGCGCCACGGGACTAAACGCGCCGCGCGCTGATGGCAGCTGGGGAGCTGTGAAGTGCCTAGCAATGTGCCCGAAGGCTCCCGCAGACTTTGCCCCGCGCCGTCTCATGCGCCACACTGGTACGCATGGCTTCGAAGAAATCGGCGGGTTCACTCGCCTGGAAAATCATCATTGGCATCCTCGTAGCACTGCTCGTGCTCATCCTCTTGGCCGAGTTCGGCCTGCGCTGGTTCATCGGTCACCAGATGACCTCGCAATTCAACGAGGCCGCGGAGCAAGAGGGAATCCAGGTCAAAGAAGATCCCTCCGTCAGCTTTGGCGGCAGCCCACTGCTCGTAGGGCTATTCAAGGGTTCCATTTCCCAAATGGATATGACCACGCCGTCCACCCTGCAAATCGACGGCGCCGAGATCAAGGGCCAACCTGCCTCCGAGATCCACGTGGAAGACATGAGCACCGACCAGGAGAATCCGGTAGCCGGCAAGCTACGCGCTTCTACCACCGTGCCGGATGACTACCTGCTGGCATCCTTCCAGAAGGGCATTTCCGAGCAGGCAGGCAGCGAGAAGGTGGGCAATATGGTGGTCACGGAGATCACCGCCAACGAGCAAGACCACGTGCTGGACGTGAAGTTTGCCGGCGGCCTTGCCAACCTCTCGCTAGAGCCCACCGCCCACGACGGAAAGCTCGATATCCGCGCTACCGAGGCCTCCATCTTTGGCCTTGAGCTGCCGGATCAGGCCACCGAAGCCATCTCCTCCGCACTGCAGAACGGCATGTCGGATCAATTCGTGGGTTCTGACATGAACGTCGATTCAGTAGAGGTACTCGATGGCGAGCTCAAGCTCACCATCACCGGCACCGATGTTCCGATGAATGACATGGATAAGCTGGCCGGCGGCGGTGACTCCGCGGGCCAGGGCGGGGCCACTGGCAATAGCGCGCCGCAGCAGGACGCGCAGGAGAAAGCCGCCTAAACCGCAGCGGCGGGAAATTCGAGGACCGGAAGCTTGGCAGCGGCCAACGCCGGTCCTTTTTTCATCTCCTCTTCCCCGGCACCGGATTCCTCGTTGTCCACGGCGGCAGAACTGCGCACAATGAGGCGCTGATAACCGGCCTGCTGTGCAGCCGTAACCGCGGCAGCTGCGGCATCGGCCGCATCTGTGCCCACAGCCCCCGGCACGATGAGGCCCAAGCGAGCCGGATCGGGGCAGGCCTCGCGGATGGCGATGAGCTCGGAGAGCACGGCATTGGCATCCGTCACGGTCTCATCGAGGCTGACCCACACCTCGCTGGCGCCCGATTGGATGGCCAAGCGCGCCTCGGAGGCCTTGATGAGAGTGTGGTGGCGGCCGGTGGGATAGCCGGCGACGGAGATGATATCGGCCGCGCCCGCGCCTGCGGCAAGGGAAACATGATGCGGGGAGACGAGGACGGTGTTATCGGCAGCGCGGTCCTTGACCATCGCGGCTGGGGCAGCAAGCAGATTAAGCATTAGTAGCTATAATCGCCGTTGATAATGGCCTTGAGCTGCGGGCGCACATCAAACCAGTACACGCCGGTAATGACCGCGCCGATCCAAGACAGAAAAGCCAAGCCGGTACCCATGGCTACCGCGGAACCGGCCAGCAGGCCAACCCACACCCACTTGCCCTGACGGTCGCCGGCGCGGAAGGCGTCCTCGCGCGTGGTAGCGGCGAGGATCGCGCCGACGATGGCGGTCAGGGTGAGGATTTGGAAGATGTAGCTGTCTAGATGCAGGGCAAGATTATAAAGGAAATACATGCAGATTAATTCTGTGGGTCGTCGGTGTCGATTACTTCGCCATCGATAATATTATCGCCCTGCGAAGGAGCAGAATCCTGGCCAGGGCGCGCCGCATTCTTCTTTTCCGCACGGCGGGCCTGAGCGGAATTATAGGCGTCCATCACGCCCTCGCGGGTCTCGTTATAAGCGGTGGAGAACTTGCCCTTAGCGGCGTCGAAAGCAGCGGACTCACGGGTGCCATCGGCGGCCTTCTTCACAGTGGCACCGAACTCCTTCGCGGTAGCAGTGGCCTTATCCACCAAGCCCTCCTTGCCGGATGCGCCATAAGGGCTTTTCGCTTGCGCGCCATTAGCGTGCTGGGTGCGTTCTTCTTGCAGGCGGCCACCGAAGTCCTTGGCTACCTCAAAAGCAGCGCTGCCGGCATCTTTCAGGGAATCGAAAATCTTCTTATTATCACTCATTGCTCATTACTCCTTATGTCTAAGCACCAAAGATAAGGTGGTTGATCGCGAATATCACCAATCCTGCCAGGGAACCGACGATAGTGCCGTTCAAACGAATAAATTGCAGGTCCTTGCCCACCATGAGCTCGATATTTTGGGAGGCTTCCTCCGCATCCCAGCGCTTGATGGTCTCCGGGATAATAGCGATAATTTCCGGCGCGAATTTCTCCACCGCGTAGCGCGCTGCCTTATCCACGAGCGCATTGGCCTGGGCCAAGAATTCGGAGTCCTCGAGCAGACGGTGCGCCAACTCCTTTACCTTCGTCGTAATCTTCTGGCGCAGGAAAGACTCCGGGTCATTGAGCTGGTCAATGAGCATGGTGGATACCGTGCGCCACATGGCAGCCGGTGCCTGCTGGGCTTGGTCGGAGGCGAGCATTTCTTGCTTGATTCCCTCGATCCGCCCGCGCATGTCCTCATCCCACTGCAGATCTGAGGCCAGCTTAGACAGGTTGCGGCGAATGGCCAGGCGAGCCTCGTGGTTGCCATTGCGGCGCACCTCATCAGCAAATTCCACGAGCTCGGTATAGACCTTCTCCCCCACCATCTCGCGGGCAAAGCGCGGCGCCCACCCCGGCATGCGCTCGTCGATGGCGGTGACCACGGTGGACTCCATGCTCAGAATCTTGCCGTGTGCCCACTCAATGAGATCATCTTCCAGCGGACGAGCCTTGCCGTCTGCAATACAGCCCTCCAGCAACCTACCCAGCGGCGGGCCCCACTCTGGCTCGGCCAGGCGGTCCATGACTTGGGTGCGGATGAAATGCTCTGCCTCTTCGGGATCCAAATCTGCGACCACGCTGGCGGCACGCTGACCAATCCACGCGGAGACTTCCTCCGCCTTGCCCGGCTCTACGCCTTGGCGCGCCAGCCATAGCGGCAACTCCGCCTCGCGAACCTTGGCGCTAAGCGCATCTGCGGTAAGGAAGTTCTCTTCCACAAAGTCCTTCAAGGCATCGCCCACGCGGTCCTTGTTATTCGGAATAAGCGCCGTGTGCGGGATGGGCAGTCCCATCGGCCGGCGAAATAGCGCGGTCACCGCAAACCAGTCCGCCAAGCCACCTACCATGCCGGCCTCCGCCGCTGCACGTACGTAGCCCACCCACACTGGAGCCCCGCTTTCCGACGTCTGCCACCACGAACACCCCAAAAAGATCACCGCCGCACCAATCAGGAACGACAGCGCAATCGCCTTCCACCGGCGCAGGTCCGCACGCCGCGCCTCCTGATTGCCAGCCTGCGGGACGGGAGCAGCACCCGACGATGCCGTTACCGTAGCCGTTTCGAGGCCTTCCTCCGCGCGGTGCGTCATGAGTTCTCCTTGAGGTTGTGAAGGTGTATTTCAGCTTCGTTCTATAACACTAGTGCCCACCACGGACATGCAGGGTTGTTGCCGTCATTCCAGCGACTTGTTGAATCGCTACCACGTGCTAGCGGCAGCGTCGTTTAAATGGTGAGAGATCACGCAACCCCCGTCTCCTGCACGGTGAACATGCTAATGGAGGCGGGGGTGACGTCGAGTCAGTACAGAAACTTAGGCAATGCCTGGATTAGGCAAGCACCTTAGTTAACTCGGCCGGTTTCCTTGCGGTACTTGCGGTAGTAGCGGCGGCCGTAGTGGACGGTGCCTACTGCGGCGATGGCCACAATGATTAGGGCAATGATGCCGATGATCATGGTCAGGGTGTAGTCACCCTCGCCTGCAGTGCCCAGCGGGGTATCCCACACGCCAAGGCCCCAAATGATGATGCCGGCAGCCGGGAGGCAAGACAGGATCAGACCCATGCCCACCCAGGTGGAGGTGCGAAGAAGGGAAGAGTGAGGAGCACCGAAGGATACTGGATCGTAGCCTTCAATGTAGGTGTCCTGAATCTTGCCGGAGAACTCCGGGTAGGTCTCGCTGGCGTAGTCAGCGACTGCGTGGGTGTTATCGCTCATGGCGGAGTCTTTCTGTCTTTCTCTCGTTCCTAGTATTCCTACGGAATAACCTTAGCTTAGTCGTCCTTGCCACGGAAAGCAGCACGTGCACGTTCGCGGGTAACCGCGGAAACCGCGGTCAGCGGAACGCCGGCCGGGCAGACATCGGCGCACTCACCGTAGAGGGAGCAGTGGCCGAAGTTGGCTTCCAGGTCATCAACCATGTTGCGGGCACGGCGGCCACGCTCTTCCTTGCCCAGTGGCATGAGGGAGAGGTGCACCAGCTTTGCGCCGGTAAACAGGTGAGCCGCACCGTTCGGGCAGGCAGCAACGCAGGCACCGCAGCCAATGCAGGCAGCGTGGTCCAGCGAGTACTCGGAGGTCTCATGGTTGATGTGCATGGTATCCGCATCCGGAGCGGTACCAGCATCCATGGAGACGTAGCCGCCCTGCTCCATCACGTGATCCAGAGCCGCGCGGTCCACGATCATGTCCTTAATGACCGGGTAGGCAGCGGAACGGAACGGCTCCAGCTTGATCGTGTCACCATCGGTGAAGTTGAACAGGCGCTGCTGGCAGGCCGGGGTGTTCTGGCCAGGGCCGTGCGGGCGGCCATTGACGGTCAGGCCGCAGGTACCACAGATGCCCTCACGGCAGTCGGAAGCGAAAGCGAAGGGCTCTTCGCCGCGCTCAATGTAGCCCTCGTTGACGTGGTCCAACAGCTCCAGGATGGACATCTGCTCAGAAGCGTCATCCACCTGGACAGTCTCGAAGTGGCCTTCTTGGGTCGGTCCGGCTTGACGCCAGATCTCAAGTGTCAGTTTCATTACTTGTAGTTCCTTGTCATCAGCGGGATCGAATCAAAGTACAGCGGCTCGGCGTGGCGGATGAACTCGTTCTTATTAGCACCCGGCTCCCATGCGGAAACAAAGCACCAGTTCTCATCGTCGCGTTCTGCCTCGCCGTCCTCGGTGAGGTGGTCCTCGCGGAAGTGAGCGCCACAGGACTCATCGCGGTCCAAAGCGTCAACACACATAAGCTCGCCCAAGTCCAGGTAGTCGGCAACGCGCAGGCCGTACTCCAGCACCTGGTTCATGTCGTTGGCCTCACCCGGAATGCGGACATTAGCCCAGAAGTCCTCGCGCAGCTCACGGATCTTGGTGATAGCTTCCTTGAGGTCCTCGACGTTACGGGACACACCGCAGCCGTGGTACAGGATGTCACCCAGCTGGCGGTGGTAGTAGGCCGGACCGTGCGGGTCCTCACCGCGCACGCCCATGAGACGGTCGATGCGCTCCTGAGACTGTGCCAGGGTTGCCTGTGCCTCTGGGGAATCCTCGGCCAGCTTCTCCTCATTGAGGTGGTCGGCCAGGTAGTTCGGGATGGTAAACGGCAGGGTGAACCAGCCGTCGACGGAAGCCGAAAGCAGGGAGTTAGCACCCAGGCGGTTAGCGCCGTGGTAGGTCCAGGAGCACTCACCGGCGGCAAAGAGGCCGTCGATAGAGGTCATCTCGTTGAAATCGGTCCACAGACCACCCATGGTGAAGTGGCAGGTCGGAGCGATGCGCATCGGGGTCTCGTAGGCGGACTCGCCAATGGCCTCTTCGTACATCTCAATGAGGTTGGAGTAGCGCTCGCGGATCTTGTCCTTGCCCAGGCGCTCGATGGCGTCGCGGAAGTCCAGGTACACCGAGTTGTGCAGCGGGCCAACGCCCAGGCCAGCATTAATCTGCTGGGAGATGGCGCGGGAAGCAACGTCACGCGGAACTAGGTTGCCGAATGCCGGGTAGCGGCGCTCCAAGAAGTAGTCGCGCTCTTCTTCCGGAATGGTATTCGGGTCGCGGTCGTCGCCCTCCTTCTTCGGGGACCAAATGCGGCCGTCGTTACGCAGGGACTCCGACATCAGGATGGTCTTGGACTGCCAATCGGAGTTGACCGGCAGGCCCGTCGGGTGGAACTGCACGAAGGCCGGGGAGGCCAGGTAAGCACCGCTGTCATACGCACGCATCATGGCGCTGGCATTGGAGTTCTTTGCCAGTGTGGACATGTGGTAGACGTTGCCGTAGCCGCCGGTACCCAGCACAACTGCATGGCCGGTGAAGGCCTTGAGCTCACCGGTAATCAGGTTGCGGGTCACGATGCCGCCCGCACGCTTCTTACCGTTGTCGTTGTAGACGATGATGTCCTGCAGGTCGTTGTGAGCGAAGAGCTCCACGTTGCCCAGGCCAATCTGGCGGTAGAGCGCCGAGGTAGTGGACAGCTGCAGCTGCTGACCTGTCTGGCCACGGGTGTAGTAGGTACGGGAGACCTGCACACCACCGAAGGAACGGGTAGCCAAGGTGCCGCCGTACTCGCGAGCGAATGGGGCGCCAATGGCGTTCATGTGGTCAATAACGCGGACGGACTCGTTTGCCAGGCGCCAGCAGTCGGACTCACGGCAGCGGTAGTCGCCGCCCTTAACGGTGTCCTTGGTGTGGCGGTAGGCGGAGTCATTGTCCACCTTCTTGGCACGGGAGGCGTTGACGCCACCCTGCGCGGCAATGGAGTGCGCGCGGCGCGGGGAGTCGTGGTAGGTGAAAACCTTAACCTTGTAGCCCAGCTCGCCCAGTGCGGCCGCAGCGGAACCGGCGGACAGGCCGGTACCAACCACGAGAACCTCAAACTTGCGGCGGTTCAGTGGGGAAACTAGCTGCATGTGGTCCTTTTGGTGGGACCACATATCCTTCATCGGCACGCCGTGCGGCTCATTAGATTCCAGAATGTTGCCGGCGGTTACGCCCGGAACGATGGACTGTGGATGCGAGAACTTAGGGTGCTCGCGCTTGAGTTCAGTATTAGTCATGGGTTTCTAACTCCTTTAGCTGACCAAGCCCAGGGCAACGGACAAAGGCATAACGATGTTGCCGATGCAGACAACGGCCGGGATAACGTACGCCAGGATCAGGAAGGTCTGACGCCACTTCGCACCGGTGATACCCAGGTCAGAGGCGGCAAGGCGAATGCCGTGGGTGAGGTGCAGGAACAGGAAGCACATGGCAATCACGTACACGATGGTGACCGGCCAGCGGCTGAAGGTAGCAATCATGTTGGCCTTCACCGCACCCTCTGCGAAGTCACCTGGGGCGATGGGCTGCACGCCCATGGTCAGGTCCAGCAGGTGGAAGATGATGAACAGCAGCAAAACGATGCCGGAGACCAGCATGGTCTTGGTGGCGAAGGAATCAAGGCCGCCCATCAGGTTGCTGCGGCGGAACTTGCCGCGGGATGCCTTGGAGCGGGTGGTCAAAGCGATCGCGCCGTAGATATGGGCGATGATGGCAACCAGTAGGACGGCGCGAATGATCCACAATGCGCCCTCATGCGGGAACAGTGGCTCGCCCATGGAGCGCAGGAATGCGCCGTATTCATCCAGCGCCTCTTCGCCGCCGTGCGCCGGCAAGTACAACTTCAGGTTGCCGGCCATGTGGCCAACAACGAAGAGGGCGAAAAGCAGGCCAGTGACGGCCATGATGAGCTTCAGAACCCAGGAGGGCACTCCCGGCTTCTGGCGGATTGGTTCGTTAGTGATGTGGCCGTGAGCTACTGCCTCACGGTCGGGATTTCTTAAAGTCATGACACCTCCATTGTCGCCCTCACTTTAACTGGGCTTAACCGCTGGTTACCAGTCAATTCCTGCAGCGTTTCCCCTAACGGTACGGCGGTACGGTTAAAGTCAGAATTCTTTTAGGCAAGGGTTGCCTTAAAAGCCTCGGGGCAAAACGTCACTACCTTGGCTGCTCGCAATTCCGCAATATTGGCGTTGCGTAATTTCCTCCACAATTGTGAACTTGGTCACCCGGTGTTACTGGAGTGACCGCCTTACCCCTTTATGCGTCAAACTTTCGCATGAAACCCACATGCAGCCCACAGGGAGGTGAACATTCTTTGCAAGATCTTTGCGATTAGGGTGCACACCCGCAGGCCAGCCAGTAACCTTGCCGGCATGAGTAAGACGTATGTGGGATCCCGCCTTCGCCAGCTTCGCCGTGAGCGCGATCTCAGTCAGGCTTCTCTTGCTGCGACGCTAGGGCTCTCCGCCAGCTACGTCAATCAGATCGAGCACGACGTCCGCCCGCTCACCGTCCCGGTGCTCCTGCGCATCACGGAGGTCTTCGGCGTCGATGCCACCTTCTTCTCCCGTGACGATGACTCCCGCCTTCTTGCCGAGATCCAGGACGTCATCCAGGACAAGGAGCTCTGCCCCTCCCCTGTCGAGCTGCAGGAGCTCTCCGAGCTCGTCTATAACCACCCCACCGTGGCTCGCACGCTGGTGGATGTCCACCGTCGCTACCGCAATATGCGCGATAAGCTCTCGCTGGCCACCGATGCCCGTCGCACCACCGAGGCCCCCCAGGCCCTATCCATGCCGCACGACGAGGTGCGCGACTTCTTCTACGCTCGCCAAAACTACTTGGACAACCTGGACCACCATGCAGAGCAGCTTGCCGACGCCCTCTCGGTCACCCACTTCGGCATCCGCGACACCGAACACGCCTTGGCCCAGCGCCTGCGCGATCGTCACAACGTAGATATCCACATCACTTCCCAGATGGATGGCACGTTGCACAGCTTTAACCGCGAGACCGGCGAGTTCCGGCTCGCGTCGCGCCTGAGCGAAGGCCAGCGCGCCTTCCGCATGGCCGCGGAGCTGAGCTTCCTCGAGGCCGGGGAGGACATCGCCGCCCTAGTGGAGGAGGAGCCGTTTACCTCGGATGCTTCACGCAACCTCGCACAACGCGGCTTGGCCAGCTACTTCGCCGCCGCCACCGTGATGCCCTATGCACTGATGCATTCCGAAGCCGAGCGCTCCGGCTACGACGTGGAATACCTCTGCCAGGTCTTCGGCGTGGGCTATGAATCCGTGGCCTCCCGCCTGTCCACCCTGCAGCGCGATAACCTCCGCGGCATTCCTTTTACTTTTGTCCGCGTCGACCGCGCAGGCAATATGTCCAAGCGTCAATCCGCCACCGGCGTGCACTTTTCCAATAACGGCGGCACCTGCCCGTTGTGGAATGTTTACGAGACCTTCACCCAGCCCGGCATTATCTCCCGCCAGCTGGCGCAGATGCCCGATGGCCGCAATTACCTGTGGATCTCCCGCGCCGTCCAGCACCACCAGGGGCGTTTTGGCGATACCAATAAGCTCTTCGCCATCGGGCTAGGCTGCGAAGCCCGCCACGCCGACCGCACCGTCTACGCCGAGGGGCTCGATCTCAGCGATCTCTCCTCGGCCACCCCCATCGGCTCCGGTTGCCGCACGTGCCCGCGCGAAAACTGCGCGCAACGCGCCTTTCCACCCATCAACGAGGTCATCAACGTCGATGCCCACCGCTCCGCCGTGGCACCGTACTAACGCTGCCACCCCGGTGGAATGCACATAAAAAAGCGGCACCGCGGCCCGCCGCCCTCCAACGAGGGAAGAACGGTGCGGTGCCGCTGGCGTCGCACTCAAAGGCGACGTCAGCAAGCAGCCCTGCTTAGAGGTTAATCATGTGGCCGCCAATACCCTCGGCAGCTTCCTTCATGGCCTCAGAGAGGGTCGGGTGGGTGTGAACGTTGCGGCCGATTTCCTCAGCGGTGAGGTCGAAGCGCTGCGCCAGGGTCAGCTCTGGCAGCAGCTCGGAAACGTTGGAGCCCACCATGTGGCCGCCGATGAGCTCGCCGTACTCGCCGTCCGCGATGAGCTTGACAAAGCCCGCGGTCTCATTGAGGCCAGCAGCCTTGCCGTTAGCGGAGAACGGGAAGGTAGCGACCTTAATGTCGCGGTCCGCGAACTTCTCCTTGGCAGCCTCTTCGGTGTAGCCGAAGGAAGCGACCTGCGGGTTGCAGAAGGTAGCGCGCGGCATATTCATGTAGTCGCCCAAAAGCTGGGTCTCCACGCCGGCGATGGTCTCTGCAGCCACAACGCCCTGGGCCTCAGCAACGTGGGCGAGCTGCAGCTTCGCGGTGACGTCACCGATGGCGTAGATGTGGTCGACGTTGGTACGCATGGTGTCATCGATGGCAATAGCGCCGCGCTCGGTGAGCTCAACGCCGGTGTTCTCCAGGCCGAAGCCCTCGGTGCGCGGGGCGAAGCCGATGGAGATCATGGCACGGTCCACGGTGAGGGTGTCCTGCTTGGAGCCGTCCTTAGACTCCACCTCAACGGTGACATTATCGCCGTTGTCCTTCACGGAGGTGGTCTTGTAGCCGGTCAGCAGCTTGACGCCGAGCTTCTTGTACTCCTTGGCAATGGCCTTGGAGACGTCCTTGTCCTCGTTCGGTAGGACGCGATCCATGAATTCCACGATGGTGACGTCCACGCCATAGTTGGACAGAACATAAGCAAATTCCATGCCGATGGCGCCGGCGCCTACGATGACCATGGACTTCGGGGCCTCATCATTGAGGATCTGCTCCTCGTAGGACACGATATTGCCGCCGAGCTCTACGCCCGGCAGAGACTTGACCACGGAGCCGGTAGCGATGATGCAGTCATCGAAGGTGACGGTCTTACCCTTGTCATCACCATCGGTGATTTCGATGGTCTTATCGTCCTTGAAGGAGCCAAGGCCGTTGATCTCGGTGATCTTGTTCTTCTTCATCAGGTAATGGACACCCTTGACGATGCCCGCGGAAACCTTGCGGGAACGCTTGTGGGCAACACCGAAGTCGAAGGAGACATCGCCGGAAATGCCGAAGTCCTTGGCCTCGTGGTTGAAGGTGTGGGCAACCTCAGCGTTCTTCAGCAGCGCCTTGGAAGGGATGCAGCCTACGTTGAGGCAGACACCGCCCCAGTACTGCTTCTCGATTACGGCAACTTTCTTACCAAGCTGAGCTGCACGGATGGCGGCCACGTAGCCGCCAGGGCCCGCGCCGAGTACTACTACGTCATAATGTTCATTAGTCACGCCCTTTAGGATACGTAACTTTGCCCTCCATGTCGCGCATTGGGTCACACTCTTGTGCCCGAGTCCCCCACGCTTCGGGGGTAAAACGCGCAAAGGCCCTGCACGGTGGCGTCGGCAAGCGCGCGACGCCCCTACGCAGGGCTATGGACTCGGCGTTTTAAAACAGGCCGAGAGCCAGTGCAGCGGTGGAGTGCATGGAGGAACCGGTGTGCAGGAACTGGCCCAGAGCTTCGTTGATGGCCACGAGGATGGAATCGAAAACGTTCATTATGCTTCTTTCTGTGTTTCTACTTGCCTAGAGCGAGGGATGGGCCCGCGGTTGCGGACCGCATTATTTACACGTTTAGCACTAGCGGAGATTGTAGCGCCACCGTTACATACGCGCCGCGTTCAGAATTATGACACACAAACAACATGCGTCACAGGTTTTGCTACATTAAAAGAGCTATTAAGGCATAGAGTCTTGATAACACTCCCGCTTTGCGCCCTATCGTCGCCGTGGTAAAAATTTCACGGAGCTGAATCAGCGTACTGGTGCTACCATACGCATTGAGCCGCAAGCCGCTGGCCTGTCCCCAGGTAAGGACTTCGTCAGAAGTAGGGGCCGAAGCTGGGCAACATGCAGCGACGAGGTATAACCAATAAGTTAAATTCTACAGGAAAGAAGCACTATGAAGCGTCTTAGCTCCATCTTTGCTGCCACCGCCGTGTGTGCAGGCTTGGCATACGCCCCAATCGCGGGTGCCGCACAGCTCACCCCGCAGCAGGTAGCGGGCAACGCCGCCCAGTCCACCTTGGCCCCGTTGGAGGTCACCCCGGAGCTGGAGCAGCAGACTTGGTACCAGAAGTACAAGGACGATCCGCGCGTCGAAAAGCTGCAGGCCACCTCCCCTGCCATGAACGACCGCAAGATTCCGCTGGCCGTCATTCGCGCGACGGACGAGAACCGCCCGACCATCTACCTGCTCAATGGCGCAGGCGGCGCGGAGCAGGACATGGACTGGCTGAAGCTTTCCGATGCCGTTGATTTCTACCACTCCAAGAACGTCAACGTGGTTATCCCGCAGGCCGGTGCTTTCTCCTACTACACCGACTGGGTATCCGAGCCGAACTCCAAGTACCTCAAGGGACCGCAGAAGTGGGAAACCTTCCTTACCAAGGAACTGCCGGGCGCCATCGAGGGCCACATCAAGGCCGATAACCACCGTGCCATCGCGGGTATGTCCATGTCCGCAACCTCCTCCCTGCTGCTGGCGGAGCACAACCAAGGCTTCTACGACGCCGTCGGTTCCTACGCCGGCTGCGCAGCCACCGCTTACCCGATAGAGCACAAGGCCGTTGAGCTCACCGTTAACCGCGGTGGTGCGACCACGGAGCAGATGTGGGGCCCGTTCGGCTCCCCCACCAACCGTTATAACGATGCGATGATGAACCACGAGAAACTGCGTGGCACGGAACTGTACATCTCTTCCGGTTCCGGCCTAGCCGGCAAGGAGGATACCTTCTCCTATAACGTGGCTAAGGGCTATAACCCTGCTGCCGCTGCTGTGGGCTCCGCGCAGTTGCAGGTTGAGGGCGGCGCCATCGAGGCTGGCGTAAATTACTGCACCCACAACTTCAAGGCCAAGTTGGATCAGGCTGGAATCCCGGCCACCTATAACTTCCGCAATACCGGCACCCACTCCTGGCCGCACTGGATTGCGGACCTTAAGGACTCTTGGCCGGTCTTCGAGCGCGCTTTCAATAAATAAGCTCGTTTCTTTCCGCGGCTAAAAGGGCGGTAGGCTTGCAGCATTATGAAGTTGCTTCCTACCGCCCTTTCGCGCGCCCACACTGACCCTTATACCGGCGTGGATTTCAACCTCGGTTTCGAGGTTTCCCACTACACGCTGGACCTGACCTACCGCGTGGAGCCCAACCTGCTCCACGGCGAGGCTATTTTGGCCATCCGGGCCGATGAAGATTTGGCGTCCCTGACCCTGGACTTAGGCGGGGCTATGGTGGCCCGGCGCGTGACCGCAAAGGGTGCGCCACGGGTAGCTAAATTCCGCCAATCCTCCGGGAAGCTGCGCCTGCGTTTCGCAGAAGAGATTGCGGCAGGCACGGAGTTTGAACTGGTGATTCGCTACGGCGGCAGCCCGCGGCCGATCCGCACCACCTGGGGCGAGATCGGCTGGGAAGAAACCGAGTCCGGTTCGCTGGTGGCCAGCCAGCCCAATGGCGCGCCGAGCTGGTTCCCCTGCGACGATACGCCTTCTGCCAAGGCACTCTATGACATCATCATTACGGCCGATGATCCCTTCATCGTGGTGTCCAATGGTGACCTTGTCTCCCGCCGGGCGGGCGGTTCCACCACGCGCTGGCACTACCGCACCCGCGAGCCCATGGCCACCTATTTGGCGACGGTGCAGGTAGGAGAGTTCTCTAGTTTTGATCTGGGACCTTCCACGCGCGCTTGGGCGCCGGCCGAGTTGCGCGATCGCGTGCTGGATGAATTTGCCCAGCAGCAGGAAATGGTGGACTTCTTCGCCTCCATTTATGGCCCCTACCCATTTGCGGATTACCAGGTGGTCATCACGGAAGATGAGCTGGAAATACCGTTGGAGGCGCAAGGCCTATCCATTTTTGGTTCCAATCATATTAAGGGCGACCACGCCTTCGAGCGCCTTATTGCGCACGAGCTCTCGCACCAGTGGTTCGGCAATTCCGTGGGCCTGAGCGAGTGGAAGGATATCTGGCTCAACGAGGGCTTTGCCTGCTACAGCGAGTGGCTATGGGCCGAGCATAAGGGCGAGACCACCGCGCACGAGGCGGCGCGTTCTCACTACCACGTCTTGGGACGCAAGGCACAAGACCTCACTGTTTCTGATCCGGGTGCGCGCGATATGTTCGATGACCGCGTGTATAAGCGCGGCGCCTTGGCTGTGCATGCCATTCACCGCCTGCTTGGCGACGCCTTCTTTAGCACCCTCCGCAGCTACCTCACCGAGCACCAACATTCGGTGGTGGAGCCTTCCATGTTGCTGGATACCTTCCGCGCCGCCGCTCCTGACGCCGCGCTTTTCGACGCCACCGTAGACGCCTGGCTCAACCAGAAAGCCCTTCCCCCCTTCCCGAATTAGTGGTTTTGGCCCCGCTTTGCGGGGTTTTGGCTGCGTTTTCTTGGGGAATGTCTAATCTATTGACCAATTCCTTCTTTCCTGTTGACGGGGTGTTTTATCTGGGTAAAATAGAACATGTAAACGAATAGGAAGGGAGGGATCATGCAAACCACCAAGCACGCGGAGATAAACTCCGCCATCGCACAGATTGCCACTGGGCTCACCCAGCTGCGCGGTCTCATGCAAGATCCCTCCGATCTGTCTTTCGAGCTTCTTCATCCACATTTCGAACACTTGGAGCGGGCGCTAGGAAATAAGTCCACCATCGACGCCGCCTTTGCTTTCATTGCGGAGCGTGATGACGCCGGCCGCCGCGTAGGCTCTTCCAAGGCCAAGGACTACCTGACTACGCGCCTAGGTCTTACCGATGCCGAGGCCGCCGCCCGCCTCCGCAATGGACGCAACCTCTTCGCACCCATCCCCGATCCGGAGCCGGCTCCCCCTGCGGACCCCGATGCCGACGAAGCCGCACGCGCCCAAGCCGAAGAAGAAGCTCGCCGCCGCGCTGACCGCGAGCGCCGCGAGGAAGAGAAGCGCCGCAAGAAGCTTTTCGAAGAAGACCCTATCCCCGAGCGCATCCTCAACCTCATCGAGAATGAGCTACGTAGCCTCAGCAAGTACGCCATCCCCGGCCCAAGCGAACTGCGCAACCAAGCCCTCGAGCAGGCCAAGCACCGCTCCTTCGATTCCCTGCGCGAGTGGCTACGCAAGGCCATCCGCAAAGCGAATAAGCACGCTCTCAACCCAGCAGGCGAGCCCGATCCGCACGCCGCTACCCGCAAGCGCCGCTTTAGCATCTCCCGCCAAGACGCTGACGGCGGTGTGCATATCTCCGGTTACCTAGACGCCTCTACGGCCGCCATCCTCGCCAGCGCATTTGCTCCCGCGAAGAATAAGGGCAGCGCGGATCTCAGCGCCGAAGATGATACCCGTACCTATGCCCAGCGCATGGCGGACCAACTAACCGCTGCCCTGTCGAGCTACCTTTCCGCCACCCAAAAGAACTCCGACGGCCTCGGTTCCTTCTTTGTCGCCACCACCTTGGAAGAGCTGGAGGCAATGGGCGGCGATACCCGCTTCGCCACCAGCACCGGCATCGAACTCTCCCCGCTCGATCTCCTCCGCCTCGGCGGCGCGCAGCACGATTTCTTCTGTGCCGTGGACGACAAGGGCTTCCCCCTCGAGCTTGGTCGCACCAAGCGCACCGCGTCCCTCTGGCAGAAGCTAGCCCTAGCGGCCTCCGAGCTTGTCTGCACCCACCCCGAGTGCCACCGCCCCTGGCAGGACTGCGATGTCCACCACCTCCAAGCCTGGTCACACGGCGGTGCCACCGATCTCAAGAACCTCACGCTGCTGTGCCGCCGGCACCACGTGGACAATAACGACTACCGCGATGGCCGCAACGGCATGGGACACGCCGAACGAGACCCCGACACGGACCGGGTAGGATACCGAGCCGCCCACACCAACGGCTTATCGCCCACCGTGGAGGTCAACGACCACCCCGCCGCGGAACAAGCCCCGGCCCGCAGGCTCACGGATCCGCCCTCGCCACCGCCGTCACCACCGGGTGCGGCCTAACCAGGACCCGCGGCCTGCCACAGCCGCGCGCCCGACTGCCCTACACTGGATAACCATGCAAACGATGCTCGTCACTGGCGGCGCCGGTTTTATCGGCGCCAATTTCGTGCGCCTAATATGCCAGGCGCGCCCCGATACCCGCGTTACGGTGCTCGATAAGCTCACCTACGCCGGAAACCGCGCCAACCTCGCCGGCCTCGATATCGACCTCGTGGAGGGGGATATCGCCGATCCCGCCACCGTAGAACCGCTCGTCGCCGCTGCGGATGTAGTGGTTCATTTTGCCGCCGAGTCCCATAACGACAATTCTTTGCGCGACCCCTCGCCCTTCATCCACACGAACCTCGTAGGCACATTCACCCTTCTGGAAGCCTGCCGCAAGCACGATACCCGCCTCCACCATGTCTCCACTGACGAGGTTTTCGGCGATCTGGAAATCGGGGCAGCGACCAAATTTAGCGAGCACACCGCCTACGCTCCCTCCAGCCCATACTCAGCCACCAAGGCGGGGTCTGACCACCTCGTGCGAGCATGGGTGCGTTCCTTCGGGCTGCGCGCGACCATCTCAAACTGCTCCAATAATTACGGGCCGTACCAGCACATTGAGAAGTTCATCCCCCGCCAAATCACCAATATCCTCTCCGGACACACGCCCAAGCTCTACGGCACGGGCGAGCAGGTGCGCGATTGGATTCACGTCGATGACCACAATGACGCGGTGCTCGCCATCCTCGAGCGGGGCCGCATCGGCGAGACCTACAATATCGGCGCGGACCAAGAAGATATTAATAATAAGCAGGTCATTGAGCTGATCTGCGAAATCATGGGCTACACCCGCAATGGGCGCGCACTCTATGAGCACGTAGCGGACCGCCCCGGCCACGATCAGCGCTATGCCATGGACGCCACCAAGCTGCGCCGCGAGCTGGGATGGGCCCCGCGGTTCACGGATATCCGCGCCGGTCTCGAAGCCACCATCGCGTGGTATCGCGATAACGAAGGCTGGTGGAAGCCCGAGAAAGAAAACGTGGAAGCCCGCTACAAGCAGCAAGGACAGTAGATATGCGTATTACCGAAACCGCCATCCCAGGGCTGCTCATCATCGACCTCGACGTGCACGGCGATAACCGCGGCTGGTTTAAGGAGAATTGGCAACGCGAAAAATTCACCGGCCTCGCGCCCGAGCTCGCAAGCTTCCAGCCAGTGCAGAACAATATTTCTTATAACCACGCCGGAGCCACCCGCGGCTTGCACGCCGAGCCGTGGGACAAACTCGTCTCGGTGGCGCACGGCAAGATCTTCGGCGCGTGGTGCGATTTACGCGAGGGATCGGAGAGCTTTGGCGAGGTCGTCACCCACGAGGTGGGGCCGGAAACAGCGGTGTTTGTGCCGCGAGGCGTCGCTAATGGCTTTCAGGCGCTGGAGGAAACCTCCTACTGTTACCTGGTCAATGAGCATTGGTCGGCCGAGGCTCGCTACGCCGCGGTGAACCTCAACATCGTGGACTGGCCGCTGGAGCCCACCGAGATTTCGGACAAGGACAAACAGCACCCCGATCTTGCAGAGGTGAGCCCAATGCCCGCCCGGCGCATCCTCGTCACGGGCGCGAACGGGCAATTGGGGCGTGCGCTCAAACGCCTGCTTACCGACGCCGAATTCTGCTCCCACGCCGACTTCGACATCACCAATCCGCCGGAACGGAATTGGAAGCAGTACTCAGCCATCATTAATTGCGCGGCGTATAACGACGTCAACGGCGCCGAAAACGACCGCGCCGCCGCTTGGGCCGTCAACGCGGAGGGACCTGCAAAGCTGGCGCGCATCGCCGCAGAAAACCAGATCACGCTGGTGCATGTGTCGAGCGACTATATCTTCGATGGGGCGAACGAGGTCCACTCCGAGGAGGAGCTACCGTCGCCGCTCAGTGCATACGGGGCGTCGAAAGCCGCGGGCGATACCGCCGCGCAGACGGCGCCGCAGCACTACGTCATCCGCACCTCGTGGGTGTTTGGCGAGGGCGAAAATTTCATGTCCACCATGCGCCGGCTGGCCAATAAGGGAGTGGAGCCGAAGGTCATCCACGACCAGCGCGGGCGGCCCACGTTTGCCGAGGATCTTGCCAAGGGCATCGTCCACCTGCTCAACTCCGACGCGGACTACGGCGTGTATAACCTCTCCAACTCGGGCGATACCGTCGGCCGCGATGAGATTGCCATGGCCGTGTTCATCGGGATCGGCCACGACCCGGCCGAGGTCACTCCGGTAAGCACCGAGCAGTACCGCGAGATCGCGGGCCCCGAGGCGCCGCGTCCTAAGGAGTCGACGCTTGCGCTAGATAAAATCGAGGCTACCGGCTTCAAGCCGCAGAATTGGCGTGCGGCCCTTGCCCTGTATTTGGCGCTGTACCCGGAGGATTAAATGAAAGGCATCATCCTGGCCGGCGGTTCCGGCACTCGGCTCTATCCGATTACCAAGGGCATCTCGAAGCAGCTCATGCCCATTTATGACAAGCCGATGATTTATTACCCGCTAACCACGCTCATTCAAGCGGGTATTCGGGAGATCCTCATCATTACCACCCCGGAGGATGCGGAGGCCTTCCAGCGGCTCTTTGGTGATGGATCGCAGCTTGGGCTGATGATCGATTACGCGGTCCAGCCGCGGCCGGAGGGGCTCGCGCAGGCCTTCTTGATTGGCGAGGATTTCATTGGCGATGACAGCGTCGCACTCGTGCTCGGCGATAATATCTTCCACGGCTTCGGCGGCGAGCTCGCCCACTGCCAAGATCCGGAGGGCGGCATCATCTTCGCCTACGAGGTCTCGGATCCGCAACGCTATGGTGTCGTGGAATTCGACGCCGCGGGCCATGCGCTGAGCATCGAGGAAAAGCCGGAGGTACCGCGATCGAACCACGCGGTGGTGGGCTTGTACTTCTACGACAACTCGGTGGTGGAGATAGCCAGGGGCATCAAGCCCAGCGGCCGCGGTGAACTGGAAATCACGGCCGTGAACGAAGAGTACCTGCGCCGCGGCGAGCTCAATGTCCAGCGCCTGCACCGCGGGAGCGTGTGGCTCGATACGGGAACGGTGGACTCGATGAGCGAGGCCTCCGCCTACGTCGAGGTGATGCAAAAACGCACCGGGATCGTTATCGGATCGCCCGAGGTCGCCGCATATGAGGCGGGCTTTATCGACCGCGCCCAGCTAGAAAAACTCGCCGAGCCGTTACTCAAGTCCGGCTACGGCGAGTACCTGCGGGCGTTTTAGAGGCTAGTAGCCGCGCTCGATGTATTCGTCGATGCGCGCGGCCTCCGCGCCCACCGTGGTGGCGTCGCCATGCCCTGGCAGGACCTTAGTGTCCTCCGGCAGGGTGAAGACGACGTTCTTCAGCGACTCGATGATCACATCGAAGTCGGAGTACTTGCGGCCAGTGGCACCAGGGCCGCCGTTGAAGAGCGTATCGCCCGACAGCAGCGTCTCGCCCACGTGCAGCACCACGCAGCCCGGCGAGTGACCCGGGGTGTGGTAGACCGTAATCTTCTCGCCGCCAATATCGAACTGACCACGGTCCGCCAATGGCGTGTACGGAGCATCGCCATTGGACTCCTGCCACAGCATGTCATCGTCCGGGTGCAGGTAGACCTCGGTATCGAAGCGCTTTGCGGCCTCGGGAGCGAGCTCGCAATGGTCATTGTGCGCGTGGGTGAGCAAGATGCCTTCCACGCGGCGATCACCTACGAGCTCTGCTACCGCATCGAGGTCGTGGGAGGGGTCCACCACGTAGACGCTGGAGTCATCGCCCACGACGTAGACATTATTGTCCACATCCCATTCGCCGCCATCGAGGCGGAACTTGCCAGAAGTAACCGTGCTATCGATACGCATTAGAACTCCACCACAGAACGCAGAACCTTGCCGGACTTCATGGTGGCGAAGGCCTGCTCGACGTCGTCAAGCGCAATGCGCTCGGTGACGAACTTGTCCAGCGGGAAGTTGCCGGCCTTGGACAGCGCTACGTAAGCGGGGAAATCGCGCTCTGGGAGGCAATCGCCGTACCACGCAGGCTTGATGGAACCGCCGCGGCCGTAGAGGTCGATGGCCGGAATGTCCACGTGGTCGGTGAGGTTCGGCACGCCCACCATGACCATGCGGCCGGCGTGGTCGCGAGAGTAGAAGGCCTGGCGCCAGGTGGGCTGGATGCCCACGGCGTCGATGGAGACATCGGTGCCGAAGCCGCCGGTGAGCTCGCGGACGGCGTCAATAACCTCCTGCTCCGAAAGGTCCTTGGAGCAGATGGTATCGGTCGCGCCGAATTCGCGGGCGGTCTCCAGCTTGGACTCGTCGATATCCACGGCGATGATTTTCGCCGCGCTCGCCAGCTTGGCGCCCGCAATGGCCGCCATGCCAACGCCGCCGCAACCAAAGACAGCGACGGACTCGCCGAGCTGGATAGCGCCGGTATTCACGGCAGCGCCGAGGCCCGCCATGATGCCGCAACCCAGCAGGCCGGCAGCGGCTGGGTCGGTGTCTTCCACCTTGGTGCACTGGCCCTCGTGGACCAGGGTCTTCTCCGCAAAGGAACCGATGCCCAACGCAGGGGTAAGTTCGGTGCCATCCTCGAGGGTCATCTTCTTGGAGGCGTTGTGGGTATTGAAGCAGTACTTTGGCTCGCCCTTCTTGCAGGCGCGGCACTCGCCGCACACGGCGCGCCAGTTCAAAATGACGAAGTCGCCTTCCTCCACGTGGGTGACCGCAGAACCTACGGTCTCTACTACGCCTGCGGCCTCGTGGCCGAGCAGGAAGGGGAAGGCGTCTTCAATATCGCCATCGCGGTAGGCAAGGTCGGTGTGGCACACACCGCAGGCCTGGACGCGCACGATGACGTCGTTAGGGCCGGGATCAGGAACGACAATGTTGACGGTTTCGACTTCCGCACCCTTGGAACGGGCAATAACAGCTTTTACAGTCATGCGCCCGAGCGTACCGATATTTTCAAAACCGGCGCATTACTGAAAACACTTTTTAGGAGCGGGCGATGACGTTGGCCGCATGCTCATGGCCACGCTGGTTCATGTGGATGGGCAGGTTGCCGTCACCACCAGTAAAGTCCACCAGGCCAGCCCACATGCGCTGGTTTGCATCGGCACACATGCCGTTATTGCGAGTGGAAGGCTTCATATCCAGGAACTGCACGCCGGTGCGCGCCGCCAAGTCCACCTGCATCCACTGCGCCTTATTCTCAAAGTCCTGGATTGGCGGCAGGAAGGTGGAATCGGCCGGGCGCGGGCCGAAGTGGAAGAGGCAGTAGTACGGGCCAGAACCGATGGTGGGGTAGCCAACGATCTGGACGCGGGCGTTCGGGGCCGCACGCTTAATGCGCTCGATCTGCGGGGCGGTGCGGTCCGCGAACTGCTTACGAATCTGCGGCAGGTTGAGCTCGCGGTGGTTATAGGTGTCATTGAAGCCGGTAGTAATAACCACGCGGTTGGTAGCCGGAGTCAGCGCACCGCCGCGGATGGCCGCATCCACCTGCTGGGAAACCTGCGGACCGCGAGACATGGACACGGCACCGGAGCAAGAGAAATCCCGCACCGGAAGGCGCAGCTTGGCGCCGGCGCGCTTGGCGTAGTTATTGGAGGTAGGGCAATCTACGCCCGCACCCTTAGAGGGATCGTAGCGGTGGGCGAAGTAGGAGCCGGCATCTGGATCCGCAAGGACGGAATCGCCGAAGGCTACTAGGTTGCGCTCCGCGGCGGTGGCTTGCGGCGCGACAGCCACGCCTACGACGGCCAGCGCGGACGCCACCACGGAGAGGACTTTGAGCTGCAGAGATTTCATGAGATCCTTTTCCAGAAACACCAGTAACTTCAGGTAACTGTAGTCACTTCTGTAACATATTTCGAGTTGGCGGCAACACCGCCCGCCTCTCTCACGATATCGTCCATGGTTATCTTTTCGTTATCTTCGCTAATTTGGAGCTACCCCAACCGTGAATTTTTCTGATTTCACATTCCACGCTGCAGCCCTCGGCCGGTTCGTGCCGGCGCTTCTTAACGCCGGACTCATCAGCCACCAAGGCGGCGCGAAGGCCCAGCTCAACCTGCTGCCGAACTTGGCCCGCTACCGCTTCACCACCGCACGCGAGATCGAACAAGGCTACCTCGCCTGCCCGGAGCGTTTGGCGCTTATCGACGACGACGGCACCCTCACCTACCGCCAGCTGCGCACCCACACCCAGGGCTTTGCCCGCTACCTCCGCTCGCTGGACCTGCCCGAGATTCGCCTCGGCGTGATGGCGCGCAACGGCCGCGGCATCATCATTCCGCTAGGCGCGAAGGGCTATGTGGGCGCTTCTATTTACCTGCTCAACGTGGGCTCCTCCCCGGAGCAGTTGGCCGGATGTATCGAGGAAAACGGCATCAATGTGCTCGTCGTGGATGATGAATTCATCGACCGCGTGGACACCGATATCCCGGTCATCATCGCGCACGATACCGGGGCAAGCGAGCTGCCGAAGTTAGACAAGATTGTGAAGAATCCACCGGCCGTGGAGCTGCCGCGCTTCCCCAAGCACGGCCCGATTGTGCTCATGTCCTCCGGCACCACCGGCATCCCGAAGGGCATTGTGCGGCCGGAGCCGACCCTGCCGGTGGTGCTGGCCTCCATCGTGGATACGATTCCGTGGCGCGCCGACCAGCGCCTGCAGCTCACCGCCTCCATTTTTCACACCTGGGGCTGGGCCTGCATCAATATCGCGCTCGGCCTGCGCAATACCATCGTCACTCGCCGGGTATTCGACGCGGAGCAGGTGCTTGACGATGTCCAGCGCTACCGCCTCGATGGCATGATCTCCTCCCCCATCTTCTTTAAGCGCTTGGTGGAGCGGGACCCAGCCGGTGAGTTCGATACCTCGAGCCTGAAATTCATCGCCTCGGCCGGCAATGCGCTGACCCCGGAGGTGGTCAAGGAGACCAATGAGCGCTTCGGCGCCATCCTATGCAACGTGTACGGATCCACCGAGCTTGCGCTCGCGACGACCGCCACCATGGATCAGGTGGCCGCCAACCCCACCATCGCCGGGCGCGTGGCCTCGGGCACGAAGCTGCGCATCCTCGATAAGGAGGGCCACCCGGTTCCGCGCGGCGAGGTGGGAGAGATCTACCTGACCAACTCCACCGCGATGACCGGCTATACCAACCCGAACCTACGGCTCAATAAGGTGGACGGGCTCATTTCCATCGGCGATTTGGGCTACATCGACGAGCACGACTTCCTGCACGTGGTCGGCCGCGCCGATGACATGATCATCGTCGGCGGCGAAAACGTCCACCCGCAGTCCGTCACCGAGGTCCTCGAGGCCATGCCCGGCATCCACGAGGTTCATGCTGGCGGCGTAAAGGATAGCGAGACCTTCCAACGCATCGCCGTGTGGGCGGTGCCTACTGCCGACGCCGCCGGAAAGGCCCTCACCGCCGACGCCATCCGCGACTGGGTCCGCACCAAGCTCGCCGATCACTCCGTGCCGCGCGACGTGCACTTCCTAGCCAAGCTCCCGCGCAACGCCACCGGCAAGGTGGTCCCGCGCCTGCTCAATAACCACGGCGAGGCTTAGCGCGCACCTCCCCCGAATACGCGAAAGGCCGCAGGCTATACACCTGCGGCCACTGTGGAGCCGCCTGCGAGAATCGAACTCGCGACCTTTTCATTACGAGTGAAATGCTCTACCGACTGAGCTAAGGCGGCACGCTGCTTGGCATACGCCAGTGCAGCAAGAGAAAGTCTAACCTAGGAGCGCCGCGGAATAGAAATCGGACCCCACCTACAGGCACGCGCGGCGCAAGCGACCCACCAACCCGTCGAAGGCAATCTGCGTGCCGACGTTTTGAGTCAGCTGCTCGCGGCACAACGTGATGGCCGCCTGGCAGTCCAGCAAGCCTTCCTCGCTCACGCGCTGCGCGAGCTCACCAGAAAGACCGGCGAAGTCCGGGTGGGTGAGATCCACCTGCGCGCCCACTTTCTGCATGAGCGCATCGCGGTAGACGCCGGAGAGATCAACAAGCACGAGGTCCAGGTTGTCGATCACGCGGCGCTTCGCCCGCTTTTTGTGCTGGTCCTGCAGTTCCTTGATGGCGGAGCGGGCGTCGCGCTGCGCCTTAGCCGCACCTTTGCCCTTCGCGCCTACGCCAAGGGTCTGCTCCAGCTTCGCCAGCTCGGCCTCTTCCTGGTCCTTATGCGACTCCTTCGCCTCCGAGTCCACCAATTTCAGCAGCGAAGTCACCGCCTGGAAGCCCTGGGAGCCGTGGAAGACCTCCTCTGCCAGGTTGATGGCCACCGCGCGGCGTTTTTGCACCGCCGGATCGTTGACCAGGCGCCGCGCTCTGCCGACGTGACGGAGGGAGGTGAGGGCGGCCAAGTGGGCGTCGTGATCCGAGGCGCCCTCGCTGACCAGCTGGGCGGTAATGCTTTCCACCGACGGGGAGGGAATGTAGAGGTGGCGGCAACGCGAGCGAAGGGTCTGGGAGAAGTCCTCAGGGGCGTCGGAAGGTGCGCACATGATGATCACAGTGCGCGCCGGCGGCTCCTCTACCGTCTTGAGCAGGGCATTCGCGCCGTTATTGTTGAGGCGGTCGGCGTTGTTGAAGATCACCACGCGCCAAGGGGCCACCGTGGGCAGGCTCGCAGCACGGCCGATGACCTCGCGCACCGTATCCACGGGGATGATGACCTCCTGCGGATCCACGAGGACCAGATCGGTGTGTTGTTTGGTCTCCAGCACCGCGCGGCAAGCCTCGCAGCGGCCGCAGCCTGGTTCCTCCGGATCCGTGCACATGAGCGCGGCCGCAAAATCGATCGCGGCCAGGGAACGGCCGGAGCCCGGCGGGCCAGTAAATAGCCAGGAATGGCTCATCGCCCGTGGGTCTGCCCCTGGCATCCCCCGAGCTGCCCGGGCGGCACCCAGGATAGTGCGTGCCACACCTGGGGTATCTGCCAATCTTTGCGCAACGCTTCCGGTATTCACTCGCCCTAGCCTACTGGTCTTACTAAAGTATGAAGGCATGAACAGACTACTGCGCGGCGCACGATGGCTCATGGGTACCCAATGGCCGGTCTACGCCGCCTTAGTCCTCGGCGCCAACCTCATCGGCGCCATCGCCATCATGACCTTTGTTCTTTATTTCCTGCCGATGCCGGAGATTAAGGACTTTGCCGCCGAGCTGCCCAGCCTGATGGGCGTCGCCGCGGTGTACCTCATCTTTGCCGTGGTCATCGGCATCGCCGTCACCCTGCTGCTTTTCCGCCCGGTGCTGGACTGGCAGCGCAACCCGGACGAGCACGATCCGAATATGGTGCGCAACCTAGTGCTGCGCATCCCCGTCTACCAATCCGTGGTGGCGGCCGCGGTGTGGCTCATCGGCATCATCCTGGCCGTGGTGATTTCCGGGCAGGAATCCGGCCGCCTGGGGCTGGTCGTTGGCGTATCTGCCACCCTGGCCGGCCTCGTGGTGATCATCTTGACCTACCTGCAGGCAGAGCGCCTCGTACGCCCGGTGGCCGCCCAGGCGGTGGCACGGCGCTTTGAGGATGCCACCCTGGAGCCGCCCATCAAGTACCGCCTCATTTCAACCTGGCTGATGACCTCCGGCGTGCCGCTGCTGGGCATCTTGCTCGTGCTCATCGCCCAGCGCACCGGGCTCTTCTCCGGCACCGCAGGAGACCTGGTTCCCGCCATCACGGCCCTGGCTCTTACCGCTCTGGCCACCGGGTTTATCGGTACTAGCTTCGCGGTGATGAGCGTAGTGGACCCGATCGTGGAGCTGCAGGACGCCATTAACCGGGTGCGCCGCGGCGAGAACAATGCCGAGGTCGATATCTATGACGGGTCCGAGCTGGGCGTACTGCAGGCCGGTTTCAACGAGATGATGCGCGGCCTGCGCGAGCGCAATCGCGTGCGCGATATCTTCGGCCGCTACGTCGGCGCCGAGGTGGCGCAGCGCGCCCTAGAGGAGCGCCCTGAGTTGGGAGGCGAGGACCGCAAGGTCGCTGTGCTCTTCATTGACGTCATCGGTTCTACTACCTTCGCCGTCAACCACTCCCCCGAGGAGGTAGTGGAGGAGCTCAATAAGTTCTTCGAGCACGTCGTCGAGGTGGTGCACCGCAATAAAGGCATCATTAACAAGTTCCAAGGCGATGCCGCGCTGGCTGTCTTTGGCGCGCCGCTCAATGTTTATGATTCCGCCTCCGTGGCGCTGCAGGCCGCCCGCGAGCTGCGCGGCGAGTTGCGCGGGCTGGAGCTGCAAGCGGGCATCGGCGTGGCGGCGGGGCACGTCGTCGCCGGGCACATCGGCGGCGCGGATCGCTTCGAATACACCGTCATTGGTGACGCCGTGAACGAGGCTGCACGCCTGACCGAGCTGGCCAAGGACACCCCGGGCCAGGTGCTCACCAATGCCGCCACGCTCAAGACCGCCAATGAGGCCGAGCAGGCCCGCTGGACTATGATGAAATCCATTGAGCTGCGTGGGCGTCACCGCATGACCCAGCTGGCTCGCCCTATCCGCGCTACCCTGGCAGAACGTTCCGAGGTATAACGAGGTTTTTAAGTGAGCTCAGCTTCCCGGCCCCGCATGATCGTGCCCGATGTGGCGCGCGGCATGGCCCTCCTAGGCATCGCCATGGCCAATATGACCACGGCGTGGATCATCACCACCGATCGGCCGGGCAGCTATTTCGGCGGCATCATTGATGGCAGCGCGTGGGATAAGGCGGCCGTCGTCTTCAGCGCCTTCTTTGTCCACAACCGCGGCCTTCCCATGTTTTCTACCCTGCTCGGCTTTGGCGTGGGGCTCATTGCCCTGAGCCTGTGGCGGCGCGGGTTTCCGGTGCGGGCGGCGCGCAGGGTCATCGCCAAGCGCTATACCTTCTTGGCGCTCATGGGCGCGGTGCACATGGTGCTGCTGTTTTGGGGCGACATTATGTTTTTCTACGGCGTGGCCGGGATCGTCATTGCATTCCTGCTGCGCAAGCGGGATTCTACCCTGATGCTCATTGCCTATATTCTTTTTGCGCTGTGCGCACTGGGCGGGGTTGTGGCCTTCATTTCCGGTGCTATGGATCCCCTCGGCGTGGTAGCCACGGAGGGCATTGGCACCATCGAGTCCTACCCCGATCTGCTGCTCAGCCAGCTTATTACTTTAGGCAGCCAGGCCTTGGCCACGCCGATCATTTTGCTGATGTACCTGCCCGTGATGCTGGTGGGCTTTGTGTGGGCGCGCCAGGGCGTGCTTGCCGACGTCCCCTCTCACCGTCCCACCCTCCTGCGCTGGGTCGCCATTGCAGCGGCTATCACCGTGGTTATCGGCGCCTTGTGGTCTTTGAGCACGCTCGGGGTCATCGAGCAGCGCTGGGCCAATGCCGCCAATAATGCCAACGCTTTCATCGGCGTCTTTACCGGGCCTGGCATTCTGGCCGGGCTCGCGCTGCTGCTGCAGCCGGTGCAGGAGCGGCTTTCGGCCGGCGCGCCACTGCCCGCAGTGCTGTGGCCCTTTGCGGCGCTGGGCAAGCGCTCCATGAGCGGCTACGTAGGGCAATCCATTCTCTTTTTCTTCCTCGTGCACCCATTCACGCTGAACTTCGGCCATGAGCTGGGCGCCTTCGGCCAGGCCACGCTGGCCTTCGCGGTGTGGTTGGTCACGCTTATCGGAGCCTGCGTGCTGGAAGTCTTCGACCGCCGCGGACCTTTTGAGGCCGTGCACCGCCGCCTGTCCTACGGCCCGACGATGCAGCCGCAGTTACCGGGTGCGGCGCAGGCCATCGAGAAGCAGCAGATGGCCGACCGCTAGGGCGCCCGCCTCGGCCGCGCCCACTAGGCGCGCCCCCTGCTTCCGCTTACCGCGATAGTGCTGCGCGAGCGCCGCGCGCAGGGCCGTCAGCCCCTCGGCCGCAACGAGCAGGTTGGCGCCGTGGCTGATGCCCTTTCCGGCGTCAGTGCGCAGCGCCGGATCCCCCGCCACTGCCGAGGTCGTGAGTACCGCCGCGCCGCCCACCGCCACGGCTGCGGCAGTCGGCTCCTTGCGAGTCGCGGCAACGCCCGCGCCCCATACGGCCGCGCGCAGGCCCCAACCCAGAGCATCATTGCGCGCGCCGCGGCGATATAGGCTCCACGCATAGGCGGCATGGCTCGCCGTTACGGCCGCCACGCCGAGCGCTGAAGGACGGGTCAGGGTGCGGGCCTTTTCCACCTGGCCAATAGCTGCGGCTAGGACTCCGGCGCCAACGGCGGGCTCTTCACGAACCGAGGTCAAAAGCTGCGGCCGCGTTTTGATGGTGACGGCGCGCCGCAGGGCCGCGGCGCCTTCTTGGGTGCGAGCAAGAAAATCGTTCATGCCCGCCACCTTACGCGGTTACTTCTTGCGCGAGCCGGCCTTTACCACGTTCTTCGTGCCGGGTGACGGCTTCTTAGTTGCCTTCTTGCCAGCCTTCTTCGTGGACTTTTTGGTGGCCTTCTTGGTTGCCTTCTTCTTCGTCGTCTTCTTGGTGGACTTCTTCTTGGTCTCGTCGGAAGCTTCCTTGGCGCGGCGCTCGGAAAGGAGCTCGTTCGCGCGGGCGTCGGTAAGCTGCTCCGGGTCATCGCCGCGGCGCAGGGAGGCATTGGTGGTGCCGTCGGTGACGTACGGACCGAAGCGACCGTCCTTCACGGTCATCGGCTTGCCGGAGACGTCATTATCGCCCAGCTGCTTGATCGGCGGCTGAGCGGCGGCGCGGCCGCGACGCTTCGGCTCAGCATAGATGCGGCGGGCCTCATCCAAGGTGATGGTGAAAATCTGCTCTTCCTTGGCCAAGGAGCGCGAATCCGTACCCTTTTTCAGGTACGGGCCGTAGCGGCCATTTTGCGCAGTGATCATCACGCCGTCGTCCTCGCCTACCTCGCGCGGCAGGGAAAGCAGCTTGAGGGCCTCCTCCAAGGTCACGGTGGAGGGTTCCATGGAGCTAAACAGCGAAGCCGTACCCGGCTTGAGCTTGTTCTCGATGTACTCCTTGACGCGCTTTTCCTTCTGTTTTGCGGCCGTCTTGGTTTCCCAATTCCTGTCTCTTATACACATCTGACGCTGCCGACGAATAGCCAAGAGTG